>JAGOJO010000010.1 GCA_017995075.1 Bacteroidia bacterium
GCAGAAGACATACCATCAAAAATCCAATGAGATTTTTCATAGGGGGAGGTGTTATGAAATGAGGTGAGAAAGATTAGTTGGAAGTAAAAGAAAAGTAGTCGGTATATTGCCCATTGGACAATTTCAGCCGGACTCTCCCGAAATAGGTCGGGTATTCATTGATAGTACCGGTCTCCAGAAAGACACGATGCTGCAATCGGGAATAACTAAATCCACCGGGTAGTCCACTGGTTTGATCAAAGCCAAATGAATGAGATAATATATCAGAAAGCCCATCATTGGATCCAAGTTGTACTTCGATTTCATCTATTGATGATGAATCAGACAACTGTACCACAAAACTACTATTCATCAGTCCTGATGAATCTGAATCTGTGGCACTAAAAGAGACATCCTGTACAGATTGTCCCATCACTCCATTGGTGAACAGGAAAGTGCTCACAATCACTAAAATTCTTTTCATGGCATGTATGTTTTAAGGTTACAAATCGCAATTACGCACTCTTTCAAACTAAACTACACACTGCACATAGAGGATAACAAGGAAACAATCACCTTATCAAAATCTATTTTTCATAATCTCAATATTCCAAAGATAAATAGTTTTTGTAAATTCCAAATTATTTTTTCAAAAATTTGATTAACCTTAATTTAAGAGAGACGAACACTTCATTTTTAGCGATAAAGGAAACACCCTTCTATTTTCCTGACAATTATCAGTACCTTATTTTATTCGTTTCATTCATATAAAAAGTACCTCCAATACAGGAGGGGTAATCTTATAGGTAGGTAGAACAACACTTTAGTTTATTCCGATAAATATGAGATAGTACCCCTAAAGAAAATTTGAGGATGATTTGAATGGAATTGAATCGGGCATGTAGTTGCTGAAGTCGCAGAAGCAGTTCATAAGGGTGTTCGAGAGGAAGAAAAATAATAAAAAATATTCTATTCCCCCCTTGAATTTGTTCGAAGAGGATACGTTCTAAAGAAGATACGGTAAAGGGTATTAAAGGTTAGAACTGGTCTCTACGCCCTCTTTCTCAGGCAATAATCAAGTTCAATGGAATCTCCAACACGCACAAACTCGTTATCTATTGAGTGTTGGATTGCCTTGTCATTAAGAAAGCAAAGCCAAGACCACTCCTCGACATTAGAGATTCCGTTGAACTCCGTAAGCATATATCCCAGACTCGAATATCTCCTGATTGCTAAAGAAATATCCGGGTGAACTCTTTGTACCAGTTCCAACAATTGTTTAATTGTTATTTGATTTGCCCCTGGCACCTCAACCCTAATGATTAGATCAAAAGGGGAGATAATAATTGTAATGTAATTTTTCATGATACTTGATTTAGTTATACTTATACACTTGTAATTCAACTATATACATGATTAAATAAATTCAAGAACGCACAAAAAAACCCGACTAGGATGAAACCTGGACGGGGTATGATTTCGTAACAACCGAAATAATTGTTCGGTTTATATACTTTAGCTCTCATATTGGCAGGTAATACTGCCGACACCTTGGCTTCACAAGGTGAATAAGAGGCCTCCCTATAAGGCTTCAACAATTACCCTGCTAATTCAGTTCGAGCTGAATGGCAGGGTTTTTTTCTGGCAGCAACTAGAATAATTCTTATATTTTTGCCAAAACACAAAGAACGATTTCCAAAAATATAATAAAAAAAAGGAAAAAGGAAATCTGTTCTTAAAATAGTTCAAATGAATCTTGAAAAGATTACATACATCCTTGGTGCCGGTGCAAGCGCCAATGCACTTCCTATAATCCGAAAAGGAAATGAAGAAGAGACGGATCAGAATAAAACTTTTTCCGGTGCATTAATGCAGTTCATTACAAATTGCGAGATTAATTACGAAACATCATTTCAGGAACCACATGTAAAACAATTTTAGGAAGATATTTATTGGCTTGCGAATGCATGTTTGGAGTTTTCTACTCCTGATACATTTGCAAAGTATCTTTATCATAAAAACAAGAATGAAGTAAATCGACTTAAGGCAACATTAATTGGTTTTTTTATAATTGAACAATATTTCTTCGGAAAACGAGATAAAAGACCAACTGTGTTTATTACAAGTTTAACTGATGAAAAAGGGTCTTTCCCACCCAATGTTGGGATACTATCTTGGAACTACGATTACCAAATGCAATATGCACTTAACAAATTCCAACAAGAAGAACTTATATCACAAGGAGGAATAAATATAAAACGACCATCCTATACTGATTATTTCCCCGGACTTGGCCCCGAGCAACTTCATGAAACCCTATATAATATTGTCCATTTAAATGGAATTGCTGGATTTTATTTGGATGAGACTCATCAAATCAATTCGAATTTAGATCTAGAATTAAATCAACCTAGGGATTTCTCACCAATAATAAAGCAAATTTATATTAAGGCATTTAAGGGAGATATGTTATTCACATTTGCGTGGGAAGCATGGGCAAATAATGCCGCAGATAATATAACACAACAAAGAATGAAGCATGCCCTGAAAATTGCCGAGAATACGACCATTCTAGTAATTATCGGTTACTCCTTTCCTTTTTTTAATCGGAAAGTGGATAATGAAATTTTCAATAAGTTCTTGGAATCCGGAAAACTCAAGAAGATTTACTTTCAAGACCCATACAACGATGGTAAGTTTTTAAAGAGTCAATTTAATATTCCACAATACATGAACGGTGTTGTCAGTCCGATTCCCATTGAGCATATTCCAAATGCTTCAAACTACTACATACCGTATGAGCTGTAAGAAATAGGATTTTAATATGGATGGGTGGCCTTGCAATACAAAAAAAAACATCAGTACGATTATTTCCAAAAGAAAAACGGAAACTGAAATTACACCGATTTGGTGGTGTATTCACATCACCCCTTCATCCGCAAAAGAGTAATACCCATCGGTAGTAAGAATGAGGTGATCAAGAACTGAAATCTCCAAAAGCTTTCCTCCTGCAATCAATTTCTTTGTTAGCTCACTGTCTTGGACACTGGGTGCTAAATTTCCGGAAGGATGGTTGTGAGCTAAGATAATACCACAAGCGGTACATTTCAAGGCTACTGAAAAAACAATCTTAGGATCTACCACCGTACCTGATACTCCACCTTCTGATACTTTATAATATCCTTTCACTTTGTTAGACCGAGAAAGTAAGAGTATATAAAACTCCTCCTTGAGTTCAATCAGTCCTTCATTCCAGATAGAACGAAGTATTTCTTCAGCATCCCGTGAACAGGAAACAGCTTTCATGTCGCTGAATTTCACCTTGGAGGTGTACGTTACTTTTATTTCACTGATGTTTTGTAGCATGTCCTGTCTGTTTTTCGAATGCACACCAGAGAGAGGACATGGTGTAGGAATTCCAAGAGGAAACTGGAATACCGGAAGTATTCTGAGGATATGCCGGGAAAACTATTGGAATCCCTTGGGGTGCAACGCATCCACACCTGTCCACTTTCTTTGCAGGAGACGAAGGGAAAAACGGACAGAGTGGCAGGATTTCAAACTTTCCATCTCTTTGTCAGTTATTTTAGGATTCAGCCTAAAACGTCATGCCATAATGGCATTTCGGGTAACTTGGTACTTGAATTGTGGCTACTCACCATTCCACTATTAACTGACTAGATATGAAAAAAGGAATACTCCTTCCAAATCAAGAAAATGTGTTTTCTGACGATCCTACAAAAACTGTCTATTATTTTTATGATATTGATAAACTGCCAATTCATAAAACAAAAGAGATTTATAAAGCTGAGAAGAAAGTAGTTGTTTATCCGTATTCGTATAACAGGGTTTCGGGGGAACTAAAGTCGAAAAGAATTAAGGTAATTGAATTTATAGGATGGCAAGAACTCGAACACATACCCAATGATTTCAGAAAAACACCAGGATATGGAATTAAATCCAAGAGGCTTAAAAGTGTTTTCTCGCTCATATATCCAAAGTTCAAAAATCTATCCAAACTTACTCTAGGTACTGATGTGCACACGAAGTTTTTAAAAAATCAAATTTCAATTAACTGGGGCGATCTTGAGAACATATTGAAGAAAGTATCAAAGGAATTCTCTGTTGCGGATAGTGAAAGAAAAAACTTAATTATAAATCACCTTTCTTTGATTTCTTCAAAGTTTACAGGAAAGGAGAAAATATTAACCGCTGGTGAATTAGAAAATTACCTTTCGCGATACAAAACATTTGAAAAAATAACAAAGGATGATGCCGAATCTTTAGCAAAAGTTTTCGAAAAATTGCCTGCTGGAAAAATTTTAACCACAAATCACTTTATAAAAACAAGGGAGCGACTCGACACAGTATATCTCGAGGATGTCATAACTAATTTTAAAAAGCTACTAAGTATTACTAAAGATAATGAGGAACAATGGCAAAACTTCTTTGAAAAATATTCGTGGATGCTTGCACACCTATTTCCTTACCAAGTTATACTAAGGAAAGGGAAAGCTTATGTTGGTGGAAAGACGCTTGAGAATAATGAGGGTAGAATAGTTGATTTCTTATTTCGTAACAATCTTGATGACAATTATGCTTTACTGGAAATCAAGACTCACAATAAAGACCTTCTTAAAGGAACCACTTATAGAAAACCGGATGTATTTTCTATGTCAGAAGAACTTTCGGGTGGGCTCAATCAGTGTCTTGATCAGAAAGACACTTTCCTCAAAGAATTTGGGCAGAAAGAAAAAACGTATGACCCTAAATGCATCTTAATAATTGGGTTAAAAACAACTCTCACAAAACATCAAGCCAAATGCTTCGAATTGCTTAGAGCAAATCAGAAGAACGTTGATATTATCACATTTGATGAACTACTAGCCAAACTAGAAGGACTTTTAAAAGTTATAACAGGTCAATATAAATAAATCAACGATTGTAATTTCTAAAACACTTGTTTAAAAATTCTTGAAAATGAATACTAATAAAGCACTCCGTCTAATTGAAGAAACTCTTAATAAAGTAACCGATCAGAAAGTAAGTGAAGTAATGCCAAAAATTTTAACACTTTCCAAAATATTTGAAGACAGTACTTTTGAAAAATGGGTTTCTTTAGAAACTTCAGGGTACTTTAACACAAATCCGGCACTCTCTGATGATGTCATGGTTCCAGACTACAGGAAAGTGCCTGGTCAATATAAGGATAGATTCAATCGTCCGTTGATTATTGAGGATCCTGACATAGCAAATATTTTAAACAATTACGCTCTTAGGGAAGGGGTCTCAGAACTCGAATCAATAGTTCAAAGATCGGGACTCCATTCTTTTAGTAACCAGTATGCAATAAGTCAGATAAAACAAAAATTTGATGTAGAAGTTAATAAATTTGTTTTTAACAGCAATTCAATTAATAGTATTTTAAGCGTAATAAAGGATAAGGTGATTTCATGGTTAATAGATAAACAAAAAGAATTTGCATCACAAACAAATAGAATATCTTTGAGTTCTGAATTTTCGTTAGAGCTATCCTCTTTACATCCTATTGTACGAAATGCTGCTGGTAACTTGTATAAAGATGGACACTACCGCCAAGCTATTTTAGATACTTACATAGCATTAGTGACCGCAGTTAAAAATAAATCAGGGAAGCATGATATAGATAATACACCACTAATGCAATCAGTTTTTTCGCCGAATAATCCAATAATTCAAATCTCAACTGATACCGATGAACAAAAAGGGTTCATGTGGCTATTTTCAGGCGCAGTAATGGGAATTAGAAACCCAAAGGCACATAAATTAATTGATCAAAATGATCCTGTACGTGCATTAGAATGGTTGTCATTTGCTAGTGTTTTACTAAGAGTGTTAGATGATTCACAAATCATGGCTGATGCGACTCCCTAATGTTCGAAGCATTGAAGGTTTTATAAATCTGAACACTAAGAGGATTCAAATTAGCCTTGCTCTATATCCCAATAATCCTCGAATTTAATATTATTATTTTTCCTTGACAATATAAAACAGAGAGAGTATAGTTAAATTGCTTAAGCATTAACAATTTAATTGCAAGAACCGTTGCCCTTAAATGGGACAACCGAAAGGTTTGGAACGAACAGCGGTCGAGTCAAGGTTAAAGAGACTTTACTTCACTTTTGAGGTGTGCTATTCTCTCCATATTCCATAGCATAAAGCTTTGGAAAGAGGGCTATTTGTTTTTGAAACTATAGTCCAACCATAAGACCCGTCAGGTTCGTTCCAGGCGGGTCTTATGTATTTTATGGAACAAGTAATAAAACAGTATTTGGAATGGAAGGGAACATACGCTCATCGTGCCAGCATCAATTACAAAATATGGCTTCATCGATTTATTGAAGTGTGTGGAAGCAAGTCGCTGGAACAATATTCAGTTACGGATATTGTCGTATACAGAAATTGGCTTGAACATCACTACGGCTCTTACTCAGTACAGTTTGCAATGGTTGTGATTAAGAACTTCTTTCAGTTTTGCCTCACCCAAGGCCACAAATGTCTTCAACCATCACTTATAAGGCATCCCAGAATACAAGCAAAATCACATAGAGCGATCACTGAAACTGAATATCTGAAAATCATCAGCAAGACTTCAACCAATGATTTTGCCTCCTTGCGAAACACTCTTATCATCAGATTGCTTTGGGATACCGGTGTCCGTGTTTCCGAACTTGCGAATCTGGATGTCACTCAAATTGATGAACAGAAAAGCTCTGCTGTTATTTCAACAAAGAAGACAGGTAATAAAAGAATCATTCTCTGGTCTATTGAGACACATGCTCTTCTGCTCAAATATCTATCTATCCGAATGGAACTTCCATCCCACAACAGAAGCAATGCTCTATTTGTTGGATGGTCGTTAGGAAGCGGATGGAGTATTCGACTTACTTCACGAAGTATGCAGAGAATAATCAAGGAAAGTGTGCACCATGCCGGAATTAAAGAAAAAATCACACCTCACAGTTTCAGACACGGGTGGGCACACAAAAGACGAAACCAGAACGCACCACTTGCATTCATTCAAAAAGGTCTTGGTCATTTAAATCCGGTATCCACTTTTATCTATCAACAATACAACGACCAGGATTTTGAACATTCAGCAAGAAAATACTTGAAGGTGTAAGTAGGGAGTTATCCACAGGACAAATAACAAAATTCTAGTATAATATTTGGTCAAAGTTCATCCTAAAAACTAAAACCAAATGGAAACAACGTATCAAAAACGTGACGTGTACGCTATCGTAACCGAACGCATTCTCGAACAACTTGAAAAGGGAATAATACCGTGGAAACAACCCTGGACTCACGCCGGAATACCCAAGAATCTTGTTACAGGCAAGGTGTACAAAGGAATCAATTTAATTTTACTTAACTCACTCGGATATGCTCACAATTTCTTTCTTACAAGAAGGCAGTTAGATCACATAGGTGGAACAGTCTTACCAAACGAAAAACCGCATATCGTAGTATTTTGGAGTTGGAATAAGCAAGAAGAAAATTCTGCTTCTTTAGCACAAGAAGAAGAATTGCTCATAGATGAACATAAGAAGAAAAAGCCCATATTGCGCTTTTACCGTGTATTTAACGTGTCTCAATGTATTGGGATAAGTACTGAAGCCATACCTTTCACCGAACAACCGAATAACCCCATTCACGCCTGCGAGGAAATCATAGCAAGAATGGCAATCAAGCCTGAAATTGTTCATGATTTTCCGGAAGCATTTTATGATAGAGTTGAAGACTTTATCAACATGCCTGAAAGGAAGCGATTCGATTCCAGTGAAGCATATTATGATTGCCTATTCCATGAAATTTTGCATTGGACTGGTCATTCAGAAAGGCTTAATAGACGCGAAATAGCCGATTCAACGAAATTCGGTTCTCCGGAATACAGCCTTGAAGAATTAACCGCCCAAATCGGAGCGTCATTTCTAAGTTCTTTGACTGGCATTGCGGAGAAAGTTGAAGTAAACAGTGCGGCATACATCCAGGGATGGTTAAAAGCTCTTAAGAACGACCGGAAGTTTATTGTAGTAGCAAGCTCATATGCTCAAAAGGGTGTTGAGTACATCCTTAATCCCAAAAATGCCGATGGGTCTGATGACCCGATAGAATGGTTAAAAAGGAAAGCTCCTGAGTTGAAAAGCAAAAAATAGCTCTCAAACAGCCCGAAGATGTTTCGGGCTGTTTTTATTTACCAGACATGCATGAGTCCATGCTTTGACTTAGTAAATCACTTTGTCTAAAATGAATATACATTATCAACTAATAAAATAATCTCATGTTAACAGATCAAGATATACAAAAAATGGTAGATGTGTTTCAACCAAAATTTAATGCCCTTGAAGAGTCAATTTCAAATCTCGCGATAATGACTAAGCGCGGATTTGATAACTGCGTTTCTAAAGAAGAATTTAATGAATTTAAAGATGAAATGTACTCGTTCAAAGAAGGTGTTGATAGTTTCAAGAGCAAAACAGAACAAAGTCTCTTCAGCTTAGATTCAAAAGTTAACGAAATTTCAAACAAGATAAATAAAGTTGAAGAAAAACTCGAACCACTATATGCAGGATATTCAATTATGCAAAAGGAAATTCAACAGTTAAATTACCGGATGGATAGAGTGGAAGAAAAAGTGGGGGTCGAGAATTGAAGATAACAAGTTGTCTTGGTAGTCTATTTTGAGGATGCAAAGAGTGTAAAGGCAAACACTTGCAAGCTATTTGACTTGCAAGTGTTTAGTTATAATATGCGGAAATTCCGAATTTAATACAATGCAGAGCTTGATTACACCAAAAAGTGAATTAACTTTGCTTTAAGAGTATGATATTTTTTTCTATTCAAAACAGAACGTAAATTTGCCAATGAAACTGACCTGTCATGTCAATATATCATCATGATTATCATATTGAGTTAGAAAATGATGCCATACTATGGCGGTATATGGATATTCAAAAATTTGAATCCCTGTTATCATCTTCGTCTCTATTCTTTTGTAGAGCAATTAAATTTCCTGATCCCTATGAATGCAGTATTCCGAAAGGGGAAGCAGAGTATAGAATTAAGGAACAGGAAAATATTGCAAGATTTTACAAAAAACCGTTTGATACTGCTATAGGAAGAAAAAATGTTGATGATCTTACCAATGCTCATTTGCAGCTTAAATCGAATACTGTCGTCAATTGCTGGCATATAAACAAAAACGAATCAGTAGCAATGTGGGAACGATATTTACATACTGCAGATGGTGTTGCTATAAGAACACCGAAAAAGAGAATTGTAAATACAATTGCACAAACTGGAGAAAGAATCGGGATGAGTAAAGTTCGATACATTAATTATGAAACTGATATCTGGTATGACAAAGAAAATTACCCACATAGATCTTATAATATGACATACCCACTTATTCATAAAAGAATTGAGTTTATTGATGAATCAGAATTCAGACTTTACCATATACCTGATGAAGCAATGAATGATGATTCGTTTTGGGAATCCAGAAGTAATAATATTGGGTTGTTTATAAAAGTGGATCTCACCGAAATGATTGATTCAATTGTAATAAAGCCATTTATTAAACCAGATACTGAATCCTTTATTAGGGAGTTGGCAAAGAAATTCATTCCTTCAGCTAATGTTATAAATTCAACAATGTCTAAGTCCCCATATTTTTAGAATAGTTATTCTAATGATTGTGCGCAGATAAAGTTCTTGACAATCCACAGGACAGGTCAGTGTCGGCTTGCAAAGATTATACGACGTGATAGACTGTATTCAAACAAAGGAAGCACATCCAAATTTTTCTAGCTATATAATGACGTAATCAACGGGATCAAAAATCCCGCTTAATTATCAAATGTTTTGTGTCGCAAAAGAACAGTTGGACGACGTCCCCAAAAAGTAGCTTTATTTCATATGGCTATTTTAAGTAAGCACATAGCGGTCTGTGGAGTTTCTTTTTCAAAGGATCAACCTATAACCCTGAATTGGCATTTCCATACAATGGACTTCCAGAATACTGGATTGGAACGATAAATGCTAATTTATTTCTCGGAGTCTGTACTCACACACTCCATAGACCGCTGTGTACAACAACACGGCGGTTATTATTTTAATTAAATGTAAAGTATGCAATTACTGAATATCTGTGCGAAAAAAACTTTTCAGACACAAGGAGGAGAAAAGTCAATATGGTATAAAATCGGGGTTTTAAAAATTTCGGATAATAACCGGATGTACATTCGATTGTTCATGCATCCGAATACTGAGTTCTTTGTTCTTGAAAACAAAACACAACCAAATGATTATAACGCTTAGATGTAACGGATATGAAAACATCTCAAACAACCAGTATCCCGAATTATATTTTTGATTCGCTTTTACCCCATCTCACAATAGCAGAATTAAAAGTGCTCTTGGTTATCGCACGTAATACCCTTGGCTGGAAAGATAATCAAAGTAGTACAGGAAGAAAAGCAAGGGATTGGATTTCATCCGGCCAACTACAGAGAAAAACCGGCTGCTCAAGACGGTCTATTAGCTCAGCGATTGGTCGTCTTGTGAACATGGGTGCAATTGCAGTGAGTAGTCCCAATCTACAATCACTCAATAATCCACATGAAAGAAAAGGGAAGCAACGCTTATTTTTCCAACTTCAAAATACATATTTTCCGACTGTGGAAAACCTGGGGAATACAACTGCATTTTCACTGGGTAATTTCACCACTAGTGCAAGTAATGCTCAATATTTGAGCAAAAAGATCACAGAGCTTGGGCAACATTTGCGTATAACAAAAGAAATTATTACAAAATAAATTATTACAAAAGATTCCTTTACGGGGTCATTAAAGCAATGAATACTTTTCCTTTCACCGCTGCGCAAATAAATCAATTCCAATCAGAAATGAAAGCGGTAGGTGGATTCTTAAAATTGATGTATGCGAAAGAGGCAATAGAAATAAAAAGGGGGTTGAATATAATTTCGGTACATTCTGATATTGAAAAATATAAATTGAAGTACCTAACAGGAAACTACGACTCCTTATATTCAATTTATGACACGGATATTCCAATCATCTTCTGGGTTGAGTTATTAAATGCATCGTTGTAGAGAATAAGATGAGAGTCATGTGATTTTAATATCGCTCACAATGATCACTAAATATTCTTGATATAGATTTTGCATAAGTTCGAAACTCAGAAATACTTGAAGTAGGCTCGTGAAAATTCATACCGTCTTTATCCATGATAACAATTACCGATTCAGTTGGGATCACTGCTTGAATTTTAATTGTTTGCTTATCGACATAATCAACAGTTAAACAAGTAATATCATTCGCATCTCTGATTTGCATTCCATAGTCGTCACTACAACATTGAAAGACATTATCCGGGTTTGCTTTCCATTGATTATCTACAATCTCACATGCAAGTCGTTTATCAAAACTATACACTGTAGCACTTACCAGCAATACTCCATTTCTGAATTTAATTTTTACTGGGGGCACACCATTAACAGAAACAATTTTTATTTCTCCTTCTTGTAAGTCATTCAAGTTACATCCGTGAACATTACCTCCCATCCATACCTCAATGATTTCATCCGCTGGTATTCCGGATTCTTCCAGCTCAGGAAACTTGCTTGAAATTTTTGATTTCTCGTTTTGGTAAACAGTGCGCGATAATACACTACCTTTTTGATTGATTTCCTCTAATTTATCCTTGAAACGTTCAACAAGGAATAAAGATACCAGAGTAATAATTGAGCAAATAGCTATCATAAGCTCTTTTGAAATCCCCAAGAGTTTAATTTCTGAAAAACCAGCAATGATACCAGTAATTCCTCCAATTAGGGCTATAATTTTAAGGATTGAAATCCATGTTTCGTATGTAAACACTTTGGCGAATATTGTTTAGATGCGAAGATAGAAGCAATATACTAGTTTTCAAATGGAATTAAGAAAAAATTGCACTTATTAGTTGAACTTAGAAGATTTTAAAATTCTAGAATGTTACAGAAAATAAGCTCTGCTACTGTTGAAAACAACGATAGCAGAGCTTATAAATGTTCACTCAGCAAAACTCTTTGTTTTTCTGCATGAACTTGATTGGGAACACTATTACGCCTTTTCATGGCTATACTTGAATTTTTTAATTGGGGATTCTTTATCCATTTTATAGATGAATCAACATCTGTTATTGGCACTTATTTTACCAATGATTTGGGCTGTTCATATCTTCAAGCGAGATTTATATTACGGCATGAAAAACTTCATCATTAATGAAATCAATAAAACCATCAGAACTCGAACTAGGCCCTCTTGTATCAAGTGTAGAGAGTGATGTTGTTTTCAGTACTACTCCCTTTTCATTACAGAAATTCTGTACAATGGCCTTGATAATATTTCCACCCTTGGGAACTGGTATGCAATTTTGAGCTACGAGGCTCTTAATTAAGTAAACAAGTTCTGCAAGTGAGCCATGCCACCAGATGCGAGGAAATAATTGATTGGCTCTTCCGAATAATCTTATGAATGATTGTTTTTGACACCGTATTCTTGTGTAGTTGACAAGTGCATCATACAATCTTACAAGCAATGATTCTGACTTCAGCCATCCTAGAGGGGTTATAGACAACCTTTCTTCAAAGGTTTTAATGTTCAAGTCAGGAAAAAATTCTTGATAAATTTGAGGAGGTGTTATTTCATAGTGCAATGGGTGATTCAAACAGAATTGTTCGGCTATTGATATTAGCGAAGCTAAATCTTCCAAGCAGGCTTCGTGTTGATCGATAGGAAGAATGCTGAGATCTCTAACTATTCCACGATGAATCATCTTAATGTCTAGTGCATAGCCATTGTAATGAAGCGGTTCATTTTGTATTGGAATTGAATCTACTAATCTTAGTAGCTGTAATTGACGAATTGTATTTTTCATGGTTTTGTTTTTTTGATGGTTGATTTTATTTTGAGTCTATGTTAATCTGAAATCAAATGAGATTTGAAATGAATTTAACATATTGAATAACAATAGATTGCTATGTTTTTTGATTGATAATTTGTTTTCAATAAAAATTGGCCTTAAATTTCGGATGCTTCACCGATTAAACTCCAAAAAATGGAGGGGGTTTGTTCCTCAAACAAAAAAACCGAGTACAAGACATTATCGTGTACCTCTGTGTACACAATAAAAAAACTCTTCGACAGTATGGCACTACATTCGACATAGACATCGGGTGTTATCCTTAAAACACATCACTTGCGAAGAAACTAGGTAGTCGCGCTAACGACTGCCTTTTTTTATTTATGGCAAACCCAATTTCTTCTATCGCAATTTATAGAATAATGAAATGGGGCGCAAGGGGTTATCAACAGTCCTGTTTATTATATGCAGTTAACCTATTGAAAGGCAGACACTAAACTTTCGTTTATTTCACAGTCTGTGTTTTTTAAACAAATTCCAAACTACTTCAAAACCGTTCCAGCCTTTAGGTCAAAATATCTTCGCTTTATCAATCGCAAGGTATCATGTTTACACGATTATGTATTAAAGAAGGCGCCCGGGAGTTGCAATGCTCACTGCGTTATTTCCGTAAATGGTGCAAGATTCATGAAGTAGCAATCCTCAATGATGACGGCTGCCGGAAACACTATGTTCTTCAGAGTGAATTTGAGCTTGCTAAATCTAAATCGGCAATCAATTATCTCACTAGAAAACATGGGCGAAAAAACCTGCCGGATGTTTTACGGGCAAATATGAACCTCTTTACTGAGATTACAACATCTTTCGAAGAAAACAAAAGGAAATCTGGTACTGCACAATCAGAATATATCCCGACAGGAAAGTACGAAATACGGTTCCTGTCAAGACTTGCATCGAGTAATAAAACAAAGTTATAATGACCCTCGATGATAAAACCTCTTCGCATACCACACAGTCAGAAAACAAAAGGCCTGGTCATTTGGTGCAATCGATGTAAATCGAATGTTTATGATACATGTAAAGAAAGTGGGGCGCCATTAAAACAGTGCGAAAACGGAGATAAGCATGTGTTTAAAGTAATCAGTTTTGTTCCTGGGACAGAAAATACTCGAAGAACAAAAAGTTTGAAAACCAGAAATTACGATGAAGCCGTAAAAGAAGCTATTCGGTTTCATAAGGAAGTGAAGCAACAGACAAACCAAGAGTTAATGCAAACCGAGATAGAACTGCCCGATAAGCGCACAATTCACATTGCCACTAAAGTCTCTAGACCTACTTTAATGATCCAAGTAATTGCCAAATTCGTGGCTCATTTACGGGGAGAAAATGTGCCAGCGCATTTGAGAGTAGACAGGAGCGAGGAATACTTAAAAGATGTAGAACGACACTTTGAGCGAATGGTTGCTTGCTTAACTAAAAATGACATTGAAACAGACTCCTTTTTTATAGAACAGGTCAATGATGATGTAGTTGGTAAACTATACAGTTTCTTGATCCAGGAACAGAAATATTCAAATAGAACTTTTAATAAGGCGATAGGGTATTATTCATCATTATTCCGATGGTATACGGAAGAATATAACATTCCTTTGCGTAATCCATTTGATAAGATACGGAGAAAGAAAACCAATCATTCACCACAAGCAATAACGAAGGAGCAATTTGAACAAATTTTAAATCAAATTACTCCTGAAAATGGAATCCGTCGCTATAAGAATGGAATTAAAAAGACAAGAAACGTTTACAGGCCATGGTTAAAAGATGCCTTTCAATTAGCATTATTTTCAGGTCGTCGCAGGGAAGAGATAACAAGCATGAAATTTACGGACATCATCGAGGAAAAGGATGGTGTCTTTTTAATTCAGGTTGAAGACATAAAGGTTAACCGGATACAAAAGCGTCATGAACCAGAAGAAAAGAAGTACAATTATGTACCTGTTACACCTCAATTAATGGATCTACTAATTGAAGAATTATCTTGGAAGGAAAATAAAAACAAAGACAGTTATATCCTTGCGCCTGAAATAACTCATAATAGAGTAAAATCTATGGTCGGTCCCCTAAGTCGGGGATTTTCTCATTTTGCCGATCAAGTTGCGCCTGACGCCAACCTGAATTTCGGGTCACTAAGGAAAACGTATATATCACAAATGCAGGTTTTTAGTAATGGTAATGCAAAATCCATTACCGGTCATAGTTCAGACACTATCCTTCAAAACCACTACGTTGATCCTATAGTTATTGCCAAAACTGCCAGAAATTTTTCGGTTTTTAATGATAATCCTGAACGAGAACAAGAGCTTGAACAGGCAAGAAACAGGCAGGCAGAACACTCTAACAACAAATCCAAAGACCGATGAAAAATGCGCCATTTCATACAATAATCAGGTGTCGAATAAGAAATTTCCGCACTCCATACCGCACTCCAGACAAATTTCAGTACAATTTTAAAGTAAAAAAGGAGCCATGCGATAGCACAACTCCTTCATTATCAATGTACCCGGGACGGGAGTCGAACCCGTACAGCTGTAAGGCCACAGGATTTTAAGTCCTGCGTGTCTACCAATTCCACCACCCGGGCAGCTGTTGAAGCTTTTTTGTTTGGGAAATTGGAGGTGCAAAAGTAATAGTTTTTACGAAATCTCTGCTACCGGATATGATTTTGGTGTCGGTATGTTCCGGTTATTGATGGAGCATTAGTTGGTGTATTGATTAATTCTCCCGGACTGCTCGTGGTCGTTTTTACTGCTGTTGAGGTGTTTAAGCAGCGTTTTTGACAATATTCTGATTCTCCGGGCAGAAATGAGGGGCGATTCCTTCGATTCTTCCCGTGGTTCATGCCTTTTGATGATACCTTTGCGGCTTAGAATTGGTCATGAGTAATTTCTTTTCCCGTCTTTCGCTGCCTAAACCGGTTTGGATCGGTTTCGGTTTCCTGTTTTCGGGATTGGGTGTGGCGGGTTTTATTCTGCCGATGATGCCGGGTCTGGTGTTTTTTATCATGGCTTCGTTCTGTTTTGCGAAGAGTTCGCCGAAGTTCTTGCGGAAAATCCTGGCGCATCCGGTTGTGGGTCCGCAAATTATGGACTGGAAACGGGGAAAGGGTATGCGGCTTTCAACTAAAATTCTGGCGATCTCCCTGGTGACGCTGAGCCTTTCGTTTAGTATCTTTTTTATGGTGAAACTGGTTTGGGTGAAGTGGATTATCGCTGTTTCTATGCTGGGCATCAACGGATATATCCTGTCAGTTAAAACACGTAAAGAAAATCCTTCTATTATACCTTTGCCTAAAATTAAATCGGATGTCAACGAGTCCAATAAAAATTCTTAGACGCTACACAGCGCAGATAAAATCGATGTTACGCGGCGGCGGTGAAACGCAGGAGCAGGAGGGATTACTTTCTCTGCTGGCGGAGTATAATTCGAAAAATCACCTGATCGCGGAGCAGAAGTATGATGCCGATGGAGAATTGGAGGAACTTCACTCGTATACGTACGATGCGAATGGTCATCTGACGGAGCATGTGATGGAGTTGCCGCAGGATGGGATCAATGAACGTTTTATTACGACTCGTAACGGCGACGGCTTACCGTTGTCTATCGTGAAGTTTTATGGCGATGATCCGGGGGAGAAAGTGGAGTATTCATACGGTACGCATAGTCATCCGGTGGAGATCGTGCGTTATGATGCAGATGGGGAGTTTGAGTCGAAGGAGTTGTTGTCGTATGATGATCAGTCGCGGCTGGTGGAGCGTAAAATCGAATCTCCTTCAGAGGGAAATAAACGTTTTGCGTTTACGTATAATGAGAAGGGCTTAATTACCCGTGAGGAGGAGTTTGATGCGTCCGGTGCCTTAGCGTCTAAGCTGGAGTATGAATATGATATGGAGGATCGTGAGGTGTCGCTGGCGAAGTGGAATAAGGATGGAAAGGTGATCTCTGTTTTGCGTTCGGAGTACAATGAGTTGGGCCGTTTGGTGCGTCGTGTGTCGAAGGGATTTTATACGCGGATTACTTTGTATGAGTACGATGAAGTGGGGCGTTTGCTGGAGGAGGCATTGTCGGATGAGAATGGTTTTGTGATTTCCCGCAACCGCATGGAGTATGATGAGCAGGGAAATGTGCTGGAGGAAACTGTGTATGAAACGGACCTGACCCGTGCGGGACGTGATACACATCTGGCGCATCGGTATGAATACGAGTTTTTTTAACGGGAATTAAAACTGTTTCGCTGCACAGGCTGTTCTGTGGACAAGAATCAAGGTCATGGCATATAAAAATCTGCAGGAGTTTATTAAGAAGCTGGAAGACGCCGGGGAACTGGTGCGTATCCGTGAGTATGTAAACCCTCATCTGGAAATTACTGATATCACGGATCGCATTTCGAAGGTGTATGGTCCGGCCTTGCTTTTTGAAAATACTGGATATGATTTTCCTGTGCTGATCAATTCGATGGGGACAGAGAAACGAATGGCGATGGCGCTCGGCGTTGAGAAGCTGGATGATGTGGCGCATGAAATCGAACATCTGTTTAAAACCATGACGGGTCCGAAAAATTCGTTTATGGAAAAACTGAAGATGTTGCCGCAACTGGGGGAGATCGCTTCGTGGATGCCGAAGGAGGTAAGTGGACGTGGTGCCTGTCAGGAGGTGGTGATGAAGAATCCGGATATTACGAAACTCCCGGTGCTGACCTGCTGGCCGGAGGATGGTGGTCCTTTCGTGACATTGCCTGTTATCCAGACGCGCGATCCGCATACCGGTATTCGTAATGTGGGTCTCTATCGGATGCAGGTGTTTGAACCAACCATGACCGGTATGCACTGGCATCGTCATAAAGTGTCGGCGCGCCATTTCAATGAATATAAAAAGTTAAAACAGCGGATGCCCGTGGCCGTTACTATCGGCGGTGATCCTGCTTATACCTATTCTGCTACAGCTCCTTTGCCGGATGGAGTGGATGAGTTTATGCTGGCCGGCTTCCTGCGCAAGAAACGCGTGGAGCTGGTGAAGTGTCTGACGATTGATATGCACGTGCCGGCGGATGTGGATTTTGTGATTGAAGGGTACGTTGATCCGGAGGAGGATTTTATTCTGGAGGGTCCGTTCGGTGATCATACGGGTTATTATTCATTGGCCGATTTCTATCCGCGTTTTCATATAACGGCGATCACTTACCGAAAAAATCCGGTTTTCCTCTGTACAATTGTGGGTATTCCTCCGCAGGAAGATGCATGGATCGGTAAAGCAACTGAACGTATTTTTCTGGCGCCCATTAAAATGACAATGGTGCCGGAGATCGTGGATATGGTGCTGCCGGTGGAAGGTGTGTTCCATAATCTGGTGATCGTGAAAATTAAAAAGGATTATCCGGGACAGGCATTGAAGGTGATGAATTCTCTCTGGGGTGCGGGTCAGATGATGTTTACGAAGATGATGATTGTGGTGGACGGAGATGTGAATATCCATGATCAGCAGGAAGTGGCGAAGTATATTTCTGATAACGTGGATCCATTGCGGGATATCACCTATTCGCAAGGTCCGACAGATGTGTTGGATCATAGCTGTTCGCGAATGGCTTTTGGCGGGAAGATGGGAATTGATGCTACGCGTAAACTGGAGGAGGAAACAATTCCGGGTGCGATGGCTGATAAGGTGGATGTAACTCGCCTGAAGCGGGAAGTGGCGGAGATGCAAGCTGTAGTTAATGGATTCCCGGAGTTGAAATCATTGAATGGTCGTCTGGCGGAGATGGGTGTGCCTGTTGTGTTTGTGGCTATAGAGAAAAACAGAAAAGGACATGTGGAGGAAATAGCGAAGACGCTCTTGAATGAACCGGCCTTCTCACAAGTGAAGGTGTTGATCTTCCTTGAGCATACAATGGATATTCAGGATGTGGCAGATGCTGTATGGCGTTTTTCAAATAATGTGGATCCGCGTCGTGATCATTTTGATGTGCAGGCGAAAGCAATGGGTGAGGTGAACCACGTAGCGTTTGATGGTACACGTAAAATGAAAGAGTTTGATGGTTTTGATCGCGATTGGCCGAATATTCTGGCGGCGGATAAGGATACGATTCGTCGTGTGGATGAAATCTGGCCGAAGCTTGGTTTAGGAAAAATGATCCCTTCTCCCTCTGAAAAGTATGCGAATCAACTTTACGAAGGTGGTGCAGTGGCGAAACCCTGATGATCTTTTGCAGTTTGTAAGGTTTCGCTGATTTTCGTTCGGAATAACATCGTGTTTTGTAAGGTCTTTGCTTGGTTGGTTCTTTTTTAACCTCTCCGGCAAACGAACTTTGTGTTCGTGAGAGGATCATTGTATATAATCGTTGCGCTGGCATTAACGTTTAGTGCCTGTCAGAAAGAGTCGGAGGTGATTTCGGGTAATGTGGCAATGTCCGACCCTACCGTTTCACTGACGCAGATTCGTCAATATGTGCAGAAGGTTTACCTGGCAATTCTGGGTACTTCTCCGGTGGATTCAATTTTGGATAATGAAATTTATTCACTCGCACGTACGAATTGTAGTCCGGATTCGCGTGCTGAATTACTGAATCGCCTTTTTGCAATGCCTGCTTTTAAATCCAATCTCTACACAATTAAGAATGATCAGTTGCTGGGTGGAATGTCGGTGGATGATATCAATGATATTATAGACGATATCCAGGATGATCTGAATAATCCCGGGACAAGTATCGATGAAGTGCGGCTACAGGAAGAACTGGCGGCTATGCAACTTTTGCGTTCAGCGAAGCAGGAGTATACTGCAGGCACTATAACATTAGTGGAAGTGCAGAAGCGAATGACGGAATCGGTTGCTTTCTATTATGCAAATGGTTCCGGCAATTCTTGGATCGATGCCGTATATTCCAACTTCCTGTTTCGCTTGCCTACGAATGATGAGCGTGATCAGATCAATACAATGTTGAGCGGTTTTCCTGGTTATCTGTTTTTGCAGACCGGAAGCTCTACCAACGATTTTATTCAGATTTTCTTTAGCTCTTCGTCATTCCTCGAGGGTCAGGTGCGTGAACAGTTCCGTAATAATCTTTTCCGCGAACCAACAACTTCCGAACTCTTAAACTATTCCAATCTATTCCGAAGCAATAACGACCATCAGCAATTAATGCGTCAAATCTTCTTAAGCAATGAATTCCTACGTGGTAACTAATTGTAAAAAATGGATGCTGCTGCTGGCAATGGCCGGTGCAACTTCGTGTATGAAGCCGGAGCCGATCTTTGAGGTGGAACCGGTGACGGTGAATGTGCAGGGCGGAACAAAAAAGGCGATGAAAACAAATCGTCAGTTTGTCTCCGGTGCGTACTCGGATCTGACGAACAAGCAAATTGCTACGTCAGAGCTGGATGATGCAATGGTGTGTTATGAGGGCTTCGGGGAAGATTATATTATCCGCGATATGATCGTACGCGATATGATTAAACGTTCGGCGGTGGTTATTCCTTCTGCTACGGAAATGCGAAATGATGTCAACGGATTCGTGCGTGATACCTATACGCGTTTCTATAAACGGGAGCCATCTGATCTGGAGAAATGGACAGTGCAGAATCAGATTGCACAGGATACAACCATTACTCCGGTGATGGTGTATTATTCATTTATGAGTGCTGAAGAATATTTATATTATTAAGGAAGAACAATGAATCGCAGAAAATTTATGAAGTCGCTGGGGATGGCGACAGCAGGTGCTTTCGCAGCGCCGTATATTCTTCCTTCGGGACGATTGTTCGCGGCAACAGGTTCGCGTGTGGCGAATCATGTGGTGTTATGCCTCTATGCCGGTGGTGTACGAAATATGGAGTCGATTGATAAAGCAGAGGGAAATCTGATGCCAAATATCCTGCGTGGTACGGAGTCGATTTCTTCGGATATACTTCCTGGTCTTGATAATGTGCCTGCTCCGGTGTTGAGTACTCCGCTGCAGGATCAGGGTACTTTGTTTAAAGGGTTTCGGTATGCGAATAATTCTCCCGGACATTATCAGGGTCACTTTACGGCTATTACCGGCCGTTATGTGGGTTATGATATCAATTTTAATCAGCCTGCTGCGTATCCAACCTTGTTTGAATATTATCGGAAGCACAATAGTCCGCAGAATTCAGCGAACAATGCCTGGTGGGTGTCAGATAATATCGGCGAGAATCAACATCTTTCATTCAGCGTGAATCCGGATTATGGTCCCGATTATGGTGCTAATTTTTTTAGTCCGGTGAATATTCTCACAGCAGGAAATTATGCTCCGATTGATCTCTGTAGAAATTTCTCTACGCTGGAGCGTCAGAAGATGAGTACCATGCGCGACTTTCTGAATCAGTCGTTCGTGGAGCCGATTCTGCCGCAAGCACCAATGGTGAAAAATACAGTGCAGGATCAGCATGCTATTCAGGCGTTCTTAAGTAACCTGGCTACGCGTCAGAAAAATAATCAGCTATGGGATCCCTGGAGTATCGGAACCGGAATGAATAGCGATATGTTCAATATGTTTTTCGCAGAGGAGATCATTAAGAATTTTAGTCCGGAATTACTGGTGGTGAATATGACCGGTGTGGATGCAGGTCACTCTGATTTTACGGAGTACTGCAACAATCTGCGCAAGGCCGACTATGCCGTGGGTCATCTCTGGAATACCATTCAGAGTACGCCCGGTATGGCGAATGATACAGTAATGATTGTGGTTCCGGAAATTGGGCGTAATCTGCAACATAATTCAATCGTTGATGCTTACGGTCGTTATGGATTGGATCACTCGGATAATATGTCGAAGGAAATTTTCTGCATGGTGGCAGGTCCTTCAGGAAAAGTGGTGCAGAATAATGTGATCACTTCGGTGACAGGTGAGAGTATAGATGTTGTTCCGACAATTGCGCATATACTTGGATTCTATCAGGACATTCCGCAAGGATATCTTCCCGGTGGTCCGTTGTATCAGGCCTTCACAAACTAAAAAACGATGAAGAAATTAATTTATTTGTTCGGTATCGCGTTGCTGTTAGTAGGCTGTAAGGAGGAGGAGAACCCTTTTCCTGCGACAGCTTCGGACAATGGCAGTGGAGGTTCGTCGATTGCGGCGAATTCAATTGCGGGCCTGCATAAAAATATCTTCGAGCCGAAATGTGCTATTCCGAGTTGTCATGGCGGTACATTCGAGCCTGATTTTCGTTCGGTGGAGTCGACATACTTTACACTGGTGTATCAGCCTGTGGTGAAGAATACCATCGATGAAAAATATACGTACCGTGTGGTGCCGCGTGATACAATGCGTTCCTGGTTGTATCATCGGGTGACAGTGCAGGATACATTAATTCCCCGCATGCCGATTTATATGGATGCCTTGAGTGATGAGGATATCGGCAATATTAAATCGTGGATTATGGCGGGCGCTCCCGATGCGCGTGGTGTGTTGCCGGTGAAAGCAAATCTGCCTCCTGCGGTGTATGGATACAATGCCTACGATGCAGGATTTAATCGCATCGATGAGTTGCGGGCAAGTTGGAGTACTCCCTTCCCGGCGCCGTATGGTCAGCAGATTCATTTCTGGGTCTTTGCGGATGATGAGGAGACAGAGACAAAAAATCTGAAGGTGAATCAGATGAAATTTAGTCTGGATCCGAATGATTTTTCCAATGCAGTAACTTCTACGGCAGTGTGGATGAATGGTCCGGTGTGTTGGGGTTGGGTGGTTTCTGTGAATACCAATCAATTTCCGCAAGGATCAACAGTGTACATGCGGTATTATGTGAAGGATCCGATTCTGAATCAAACAATCGAAATGCCGAAGAGTACTTCGTATTCATGGTTTAAAACAAATTTCTCGTTTACATTATGAGATATCTGCTGTTGTTGCCCTTGTTATGGTGTCTTTCGTGTAAGAAGGATTCACCGCTGGATGAGAAGCCGGTGATTTCTTTTGTGCGTATTTATCCGGATACGGTGAAGGCGTTTACCGATAGTATCATGGTGGAGATTACCTATGAAGATGGGGATGGCGATATCGGAGAGAATAATGCCTATGTGCAGAATCTTTTTCTGACTGATCAGCGCAATCAGCTCCGCTACGGTTTTCGGGTGGGGAGAATTGCTGCGGAAGGTACTCCGGCTATCAGAGGAAGTATGGTGGTGGTGATGCCGTATATAAATCTGATCAACGCTCCGGGACCTGAAACAACTTCGTTTACAATTGTGTTATCTGACCGGGCCGGACATACCAGCAATGCCGTGGTGTCATCGCCGATTGTGGTGACCAACTAAACAGTAAAATTATTTTTTCGGATTTTTCTCGAGCGAAACCCAGGCAGTGATAGGGTAGTGGTCGCTGTATTTTTTGATCTTGGTCTGGTAAGTGTGCACCGCAATTTCCGGACTATGCAAAATATAATCGATGCGGAATTTAACCGGTAGTCCGATGTAGGTCGCACCAAATCCTTTTCCTTTTTCGATGTAGGCATCGCGCAGTACTTTTCGTAAACTCTGGTAGGCATACGTGAACGGAGGATCATTGAAATCTCCACAAAGAATCACAGGATACGGTGAATTGCTGATGTGTAAGGCCAGCTCATCTACCTGCTGACTACGTTTGCTGACCGATTTTTTTATCCGGCTGAGTATGCCTTTCGTTCCGCGGATGAGTTCATCATTGTCGCCACTATCGGGATTGGCTATAAAGTGATAATCCTGTTCCTTGAAATGATTCGATTGAAGATGGACATTGTATACCCTGATGGTATCGTCTTGAATGATCAGATCTGAGTAGATGCCAAAATTGGTTTTGCCTTCTTCGAAAAATACTTTGCCTTCATCAATAATCGGATACTTCGAAAAAGTGGCGAGTCCCCAGTGATGTATTTTTCGTAGAGTAATTCCATAGGTGATCGTACTGTGATTTAAATGCAGTACATCACGAAGTGTATCGTTGTTGTTGAAGTCGCCTTTGTCGGCATGGAAGTATTCCTGAAGGCAAAGAATGTCCGGGTGTTCCTGTTGTAACATCCGAATGATTTTATCGCGCGATTTTTTATTGCCTGTCCAGTTGTAAAGATCAAACAGTCGGACGTTATACGACATCACCTTCACTGCATCCTTTGGGTGTTTTACATCCATCGAAAAAATATGTGGCTGATACAATTGCACCAGTTTATCATATCCCATCAGAATAATCGCTGCCGAGATAAAAAAGAAACGGTGGCGGCGAAATCCCCAGTAAGCTAAAAAGAGTAAGTTGATAAACAGAAGGAACGGATACGCAAATGCCATCAGCTCCATGTACCAGAACCGCTCGGGACTCACCAACGGGGCTGCTTGAGACACCAATAAAGTAAATGCAGCAAACAGATTGCAAATCAGCATGAATTTACCAGCTGAAGATACTTTTCCTGTTTTATTGATTGCTGTCGCCATTAGGGTGTTTCGCGGGCTTAAAGTACGTTAAAAATTTTTAGACTTGACTGGAAGACTTCCCGTACATTTGCAAAAATATCAGCCATGAAAATCGGGTTCTCTCCTTGCCCAAACGATACTTTTATTTTTGAGGCGCTTGTTCATCAGCGTTTTGAACATGGACTTGATCTGCTTCCTCAATTGGAAGATGTTGAAACCCTGAATCGCATGGCGGTGGAGGGAACCTTGCCGGTGACAAAACTGAGTTTCGCGGCATATGCTTTTGTTGCTGATCATTACCAGATTCTCTCTTCTGGTAGCGCGTTGGGAAATAATTGCGGACCCTTGTTGATTTATAAATCAAAACCGGATCTCTCTCAACCGGAAAAAATTCGAGTAGCTATTCCGGGAAAGTATACCACTGCCAATTTATTGCTGAGTATTTTTTATCCGGAGTTAACCAATAAGGCTGAATTTGTTTTCTCCGGTATTGAGGAGGCGGTGTTGAATGGAGATGCTGACCTGGGTTTGATCATCCATGAAAACAGGTTCACCTATCAGCAAAAAGGATTATTTAAACTGGATGATATGGGCGAGCGATGGGAAACATTTACCGGAAATCCTATTCCGCTGGGATGCATTGCTGTGCGAAGAGACCTGCCCGAAGAGGTCAAAATTACCTTGCAAAACGCCATCCGACATAGTATCGAATGGGCTTATAATCATCCGGAAGACGGCAGGGAATATATTTCGCAGCATGCTCAGGAAATGAGTGAGGAGGTTCAGAAACAGCATATTGCATTGTATGTGAATCGTTTTTCCCTCGACCTTGGACAGGAGGGGCGCGATGCTGTTACCCGGCTTTTGCAATTAGGGGAGGAATCCGGACTCCTACCTAAACGAAAGGAACCTATCTTTGTAAATCAGCAAGCATAATATGATCGTTGTTACAGGTGCCGCAGGTTTTATCGGTAGTTGCCTCGTGGGCAGATTAAATAGTGAGGGAATTGAAAATATCCTGATAGTAGATGATTTCTCTTTTCCGGAGAAGCAAAAAAATCTCGCCGGTAAAAAGTTCGCGATGGAAATGGATCGTGAAGCTTTTCCGGAATGGTTGAGTGCGCATGCTTCGGAGGTGGAATTTATTTTCCATATCGGCGCGCGTACAGATACCACTGAATTCAACGAGGAGATTTTTAAGCACCTGAATCTGCATTACACACAATCGTTGTGGACAACCTGCAGCCGTGCGGGAATTCCATTCGTGTATGCTTCGTCTGCGGCGACGTATGGCGGTGGTGAATTGGGCTACGATGATGATCATGCAAATATTCCTTCCCTGCAACCGCTGAATCCGTATGGATGGTCAAAGCAACATTTTGATGTATGGGCTCTGCAGCAGAAGGAGCAACCACCATTCTGGGCCGGACTCAAGTTTTTTAATGTGTATGGTCCCAACGAATTTCACAAAGCACGAATGGCTTCGGTGATCTTTCATTCGTTTCATCAGATTGAGAAAAATGGTCGCGTGAATTTATTCCGTTCACATCGTCCCGATTATAAAGATGGTTGGCAGCTGCGAGATTTCATCTATGTGAAAGATCTGCTCGAGGTTTGTTTGTTCCTGTTGAATAAGCGTCCAATGTCGGCGATCTATAACCTCGGTACAGGTGAAGCACGTTCTTTTTATGATCTTGCCAGTGCAACCTTTACCGCCATGGGTCGTCCTGTAGATATCAACTTCATTGATATTCCTGCTGATATCCGCGATAAGTATCAGTACTTCACGGAAGCAAATATGAATAAACTAAAAAGTCAGGGTTATGCATTGCCGTTCACTTCCCTCGAGGAAGGAGTGATGGACTATGTGCGGAACTACCTGGCTAAAGGCGCTTATTTTTAAGAATATTGATGAAAGCGCTGCAACCGATCCTTCAGAATAAAATCTTCCGGTACTTTGTTTCTGCCGGACTCGCTACATGGGTGGATATTACCGTCTACTTTCTGGCGTATAATTACCTCTATCAGAAAATGGATATCGAGGTGTTTGACATGTACACTATTTCCGCAGCGACCGCTTCGTTGTTTCTGAGTTATACATTCGGTTTGCTTACGAACTTTTTAATAACACGTTATCTTGTTTTCAGTGAGTCAGAATTGGAGTTTCATAAGCAGTTGTTCCGTTACGTACTTGTTGCGTTGTTGGTACTCGCGTTGAACTGGGGCTTCATGCGTATCCTCATTCGTGAACTGGAGTGGTATCCAACTATCTCCCGCGCAGTCTCTGCATTGGTAATCGGTATGCTGAGTTTTGTGATCCATAAAACCTTCTCTTTCAAAGTCGGAAAATCCAAAAAATAGAAATCCGTATTCGCGTTTGGGATAGACGGAACACGGATAAAACAGATTTAGCTGATTTTCGCGGATAAATCTGTGCAGATCCGCCAAATCCGCTTCATCTGCGTTCCCTCCTCTGCGGCCCTATTTATTCTGCAGATTATATTCTTGCCTTTAATTCTTCCAAAAAGTTTTTCATTCGTAAAAGCGTCTGTCTGATCTCGACTTTATTTTCTAATTCCTTCCAGTTTCCCTCCAGAATTTTCTTCGCTCCCTCTAACGTATATCCTTTTTCTTTTACCAGATGAAAAATCAAACGCAGGTTTTTAATATCATCGGAAGTAAATAACCGGTTGCCTTTTTTGTTTTTCTTGGGCTGTAAAATTTCAAATTCCTTCTCCCAGAAACGAATCAACGATGTGTTTACACCAAACATCTCCGCCACTTCGCCGATTGGGTAGTATAGTTTTTCCGGTTCTTTGTCGAAGTCGATGATGGGTGACATGCGGATGGTGGGTTAGTGGATGAAGTTGTTGGCCGGTGAAAATTAATCGAACGACTGGTTGGATTGCGATGCCTGCTCTCTGATCTTTTCGTATTCTTCGGCGGTGAGGTCGTTGAAGAAGAAGTTGATCGGGTCGATCTTTTTGCCACTCTTCCATACTTCGTAGTGAACGTGTGGACCGGTAGATGATCCCGTATTGCCGACATAGCCGATGACATCTCCCCGTTTGATTTTTTGTCCGGGCCTTACCGCAAAACGACTCATGTGCCCGTACAAAGTGCTATAGCCAAATCCGTGGTTGATGATGACGTTGTTCCCATAGCCGCGACCGTTATACTCTGTTTTCGCAACTATCCCGTTTCCGGTGGCGTAAATTTCTGTTCCGATAGGTGCGGAGAAGTCAATCCCTTCGTGCATGATCGAAGTTTTATAAATCGGATGTATGCGGTAACCGAAACCGGAAGCCAGTCGTGCAATCGGACGTTTGGTGATGGGCTGAATGGCAGGAATAGAGGCGAGCAACTCCGCTTTTTTCTTCACGAGTTCAAATACTTCGTCGTAGGATTTACTCTGAATATACAGCCGGCGATAAAGTTTATCCATCGTCCGCGATGAATTTACCATCAGTTCGGAATTATCATATCCCTCCAGATCCTTGTACCTGTTCACCCCGCCGAAGCCTGCTTCCCGCACTTCCGAGGGAATCGCCTCTGCCTCAAAAATGACGCGGTATACCTGGTCGTCGCGCTTCTGCAGATCTTCCAAAACCGCCGAAGCCAACTCCATCCGTTGCTGTAAAAGCTCGTATTGAAGCGACATTTCGTTCAGTTCCCGCTTGAGTTGTTTCTCCTTCGGGGAGTCTAAAAATGAGTAGGCCAGCAACAGTACGATCGTCCCGAAAACGGCAGCTGTTGACAACCAGCCTAATACGCGCAGAAATCGCTTCCGGAAGGTCACCACCACGCGCTCGAACTTCAGCGAATCGGTGTTGAAATAATACTTCGTCTTGGCCATGCCTTTTCGTTAAATTTGCGGATTCTCACAAAAATAACAGAATTCCCGTAAGTCCCTTATGAGTACCCTCACTTCCGCACAGATCCGCCAGGCCTTCCTCGATTTCTTTGAGTCAAAAGGCCATACCATTGTCCCTTCCGCACCTATCGTGGTGAAGAACGACCCTACCCTGATGTTTACCAATGCAGGGATGAATCAGTTTAAAGATATTATCCTGGGGAACGTCGCTCCGTTTGCTACCCGTGTGGCCAATACGCAGAAGTGTTTGCGGGTGAGTGGTAAGCACAACGATCTGGAGGAGGTAGGAGTGGATACCTATCACCATACGATGTTTGAGATGTTGGGTAACTGGTCGTTCGGCGATTATTTTAAGGAGGAGGCGATTGCCTGGGCCTGGGAGTTGCTGACAGAAGTGTATAAACTTCCGAAAGATCGGCTCTACGTGACCGTTTTCGAGGGAGATGCGAAGGAGAACCTGGCCTTTGATCAGGATGCGTACGATTACTGGAAGAAGTGGATCGCGGAAGATCGTATCCTGCGTGGAAATAAGAAGGATAATTTCTGGGAGATGGGCGAGACAGGTCCTTGTGGTCCATGTTCGGAGATTCATATCGATTTGCGTAGTGAAGAAGAGCGGAAGAAAGTCGATGGCAAATCACTGGTGAATGAAAGTCATCCGCAGGTGATTGAAATCTGGAATAACGTATTCATGGAATTCAATCGCAAGGCGGATTATAGTCTGGAGCCACTGCCTGCAAAACACGTAGATACCGGAATGGGTTTCGAGCGTCTTTGTATGGCGATGCAGGTGAAAATTTCCAACTACGATACGGATGTCTTTATGCCGACCATTCGTTTCATCGAGGAAGTGTCGGGAGTGAAGTATGGTACTGCAGAGAAGACAGACATCGCGATGCGTGTGGTGGCCGATCATATTCGTGCGATCAGTTTCACCATTGCTGATGGACAACTTCCGTCCAATAACAAAGCCGGATATGTGATTCGTCGTATTCTGCGTCGCGCAGTGCGGTATTGTTTCACCTTCCTCAATATCAAGGAACCATTCCTGTATAAACTCGTGGCATTGATTTCTGCGCAGTTTAAAAATGTATTCCCTGAATTGCATGCGCAGGAAGATTTTGTGGCACGTGTGATCAACGAAGAGGAAGCGTCGTTCCTTCGTACTCTCGATATGGGTATCCGCAAATTTGAAGCCTATACCGGAAATCCGATTGCCGGCGATTTTGCCTTTGAACTCTACGATACTTACGGATTCCCGATTGATCTGACTCAGCTCATGGCGCGGGAGAATAATAAGTCTGTCGACATGGATGGTTTCACAACTTGCATGGAGCAGCAGAAGAACCGTTCGCGTCAGGCTACTGCGATGAGTACCGACGACTGGACCATCGTGCGTGATGAAGATACGGTGGAGTTTGTAGGCTATGAAGAGCTGGAATGTCCGGCCGAGATTTTACGCTACCGGAAAATTAAAAAAGGAAACAAAGAACAATATCAACTTGTCCTCAGCCGCACACCGTTTTATGCGGAGAGTGGCGGACAGGTAGGCGACACCGGTGTTATTGAAGCGAACGGAAAATCTGTCCACATCACCGACACACAGAAAGAAAACAACCTCATTGTACACTTCTGCGACAAGCTGCCTGAAAATCCGGAAGCACAGTTCACAGCCAGAGTAAATTTCAACCGACGTTCACTCATCACCAAAAACCACAGTGCCACGCATCTCATGCACGCCGCACTTCGCAAAGTACTCGGCACACACGTAGCACAAAAGGGATCACTCGTAAACGAAGAATACACCCGCTTCGACTTCTCCCACTTCGCCAAAGTAAGCGACGAAGAACTCGCGCAGATAGAAAAAATCGTGAATGAGCAAATCCGCCGCAACATCGCCCTCAACGAACAACGCAATGTGCCTATTAAGGTCGCGCAGGAGAGTGGAGCCATGGCACTTTTCGGAGAGAAATACGGAGAGTTTGTCCGCGTTATCACCTTCGACCGCAATTACTCGGTAGAGCTCTGCGGAGGAACACACGTAAAAGCCACCGGTGAAATCGGATACTTTAAAATTGTTGGTGAGAGTTCTGTAGCAGCCGGCGTACGACGCATTGAAGCCATCACCGCCGACGGAGCAGAAGCATGGCTCAATGAGCAGATATCCGCCCTCGATAAAGTAAAAGAGCTGGTTAAAAATCCGAAAGATATTGTCAAAGGCGTAGAAACCATCCTCCAGGAAAACGACACTCTCCGCAAACAACTCGAAAGCCTCATGCACGAAAAAGCAAAGCAGGTGAAAGCAGAGTTGTTGAAGAAGATTGTAGAAAACGGAGGCGTCAGCATGCTCGTAGAACAAGTTGATCTCAATGCCGATGCCATCAAGAATATCTCCTTTGAATTAAAACAGCAGATCAATAATTTATTCTGCGTACTCGGCTCTAACGTTGATGGCAAGCCGCACTTGTCTGTCATCATCTCCGACACCCTCGTAGCAGATAAATCTCTCAACGCCACCCAAATCATCCGCGACCTCGCCAAAGAAATTCAAGGCGGCGGCGGCGGACAACCCTTCTACGCCACAGCCGGCGGCAAAAACCCCGACGGACTATCAAAAGCCCTCGAGCGCGCGAAAGGAATTCTAGGTTAAAAAAACCAAAAGCCCCGGATCAAAACCCGGGGCTTTTTTTTATCCCGTACATCCCACACATCCCACACATCCCGAATATCCCGCTCATCCCGAATATCCCGAATATCCCGCTCATCCCGAATATCCCGCTCATCCCGAATATCCCGAATATCCCGAATATCCCACACATCCCGCACATCCCGCTCATCCCGAATATCCCGAATATCCCATCACATCTATCAATCTCATCCCGCTCCCGAGTAACCCTCCTGCCCATGGTTTGATGCAAACCATGGGCAGGAGGGTTACCTCGGGAATCATCCCTATCAAGCCCATCACGAAGCCCCGAGTGCGGCCCCGCCGCACCTCGGGGCGCATCAATCAATTATTTTTGTATGTTCGTGATGAATAGAATCATCACATGTCAAAGAACCACCCTTCCGGCCTTCCCTTCCTCTTCCTATCTGAAATGTGGGAACGCTTCGGCTATTACCTGATGATCGGCATCTTCACCCTCTATCTCAAAGATGTAAAAGAGGGTTTCGCCATGACCGAAGCAGAAGCCTCTGATCTCTATGGTACATTCATAGCCCTCGTGTTTTTAACTCCCTTCCTCGGCGGACTCATAGCCGATCGTTATTGGGGATATACAAAAGCCATTGTGGTAGGTGGTATAATGATGGGTCTGGGATATTGTCTGATGGGCATCCATCATCTTTATGCCTTATATGCCGGAATGTCGCTGGTGATTTTCGGGAACGGTTTCTTTAAGCCGAATATCTCCACTTTGCTGGGAAATATTTATTCCACCGACGAGTACCGTCACCGGAAAGACGAAGGGTATAATATCTTTTACATGGGTATCAATATCGGTGCGTTCATCTGTAATTTCTTCGGTGCAGCGCTGCAGATTATGCTCGGCTGGGGCTGGGCATTTATGGCGGCGGGTGTTGGTATGTTCATCGGATTGTTTGTGTTCCTCTCCGGGAAGAAGCATTACGAAGGGTACGATAAGAAGAAAGGTATTCAGCAGGGCGATATGCCGATGATGCGCATTGTGGGAGTGATTCTCCTGCCTGCGGTTGTATTTGGTGTGATCGGATGGTTGATACCGGATAATATTTTCGGCAGCGATAGCACGGATGCATTCATTATGAGTTGTCTGCCTGTATTGTATTTCTATGGCAACCTGTATTTCACAGCGCCTAAGGAGGAGAAAGCTCCGATCGGTGCCATGTTGGCCATCTTCGCAGTGGTGATTTTATTCTGGGCGGTGTTTAAACAAAACGGTTCTGCACTCAACACCTGGGCCGACCGATATACCGACCGTTCATTGCAGGGAACAACAGAAGAAGTTTTCGGAGTATTGAAGCAATCGAAACAGCTGACCTATGCAAAAGACACAGTGCCGGTATATGATGAGTATTTCCGTTTGCAGAAAGTGGATGGAGTAGTGAAGGAAGAAGTGAATTATCCTTTGTACTTCCGCAACGAACATCCGGAGAAGTTACCACAGGAGGGTGCCAGCATCAGTGTATGGGCCACGAACCTGAGTCAATCGATTAATCCGGGTTGGGTGATCATACTTACTCCGCTGGTGGTCGCCTTCTTCACCTTCCTGCGTGGAAGAAAGAAAGAGCCATCCACGCCTGCCAAAATCGCCTATGGACTATTCATCTCCGCACTCTCTGCATTGGTGATGGTAGCCGCAGCCAAAGCCGGAAGTAATGGAGCAGAGAAGGTCAGTGTATGGTGGTTGATTTCTTGCTACGGTGTCATCACCATCGGCGAATTGTTTTTGAGTCCGATGGGATTGAGTCTGGTCTCGAAACTGAGTCCACCCCGTATCACCGCCCTCATGATGGGAGGATGGTTCCTAAGTACCTCCATTGGCAACAAGCTCAGCGGAGTACTCGCCAGCATGTGGGACAAATACGAAGACAAAACACACTTCTTCCTCCTAAATTGCTTCCTGCTCCTCATTGCCACCGGAATCGCCTTCTCCATGTTACGCTGGCTGAACCGGATTTTCAAGGCCAATACCTGATTCATCCCCGATCCCCGCCCATCCCGGTAGGGACGTTGCATGCAATGTCCCTACCGGGATGGGCCGGATAAATATTTTCCGGTGCATTATGGTTTTTCCGAAAAATCACTACCTTTATTTTAAAATTTTGGTATATGAAAAACCTTTACCTCACCCTCGCCGGCATCTTCATTTTTATCCTCACCGGCACCGCCCAGGAAATCCAATGGCAGAATACGATTGGGGGGAGTCAAAAGGATAGATTATTGACAATAAGGCCAACAACTGATAAAGGTTATATAATTGGTGGACAATCAGAATCCAATATTTCTGTAAATAAGTCAGAAAATTGTTTTGGCGGGTATGATTACTGGATTTTAAAAGTAGATTCAAATGGAGTAGTTCAGTGGGATAATACTATAGGTGGTAGCGGTATAGAATACATTTCATCTGTTGAGCAAATTGCTGATGGAGGTTATATAGTGGGAGGGACTTCATTTTCCGGTATTTCAGGAGATAAATCTGAAAATTGTTATGGGGGAGCTGATTACTGGATTTTAAAAATCGATATGAATGGCAATATCCTGTGGCAAAATACAATTGGTGGAATTAATGATGATTATTTGTCATCTATTCAACAAACTTTCGATGGCGGATTTATTTTGGGAGGAAGTTCTTTATCAGGCATTTCCGGAGATAAGATGGAAAATAATATTGGACTACATGATTATTGGATTGTTAGAGTTGATTCTCTTGGTAACATTCAATCGCAGAATACAATCGGAGGAAGTGATGACGATTATTTATCTGCGATTCAACAAACAAAAGATGGAGGATATATATTAGCTGGGTGTTCTTCTTCAGGAATTTCTGGTGATAAGAATGAAAATTCTATTGGCGTATTAGATTATTGGATAGTCAAAGTGAATTCAAGTGGAGTGATAGAGTGGCAAAATACCATCGGTGGGACAAATCATGAAAATTTATATTCTATTCAGCAAACAACTGATGGAGGTTATTTGTTGGGAGGCATTTCCGCCTCAGATTTGTCAGTTGATAAATCTGAAAATTGTTTGGGCAGTTTGGATTATTGGATCGTAAAAACAGATTCAATAGGTGTAATTCAATGGGAAAATACAATAGGGGGAAATAGTAGTGATTTGTTATTTTCGTTACATCAAGCGTCTGATGGTGGATTTATTTTGGGAGGAGCTTCTGCCTCAAATATTTCTTCTGATAAGCTAGAAAATCTGGAAAATGCCAATGGCTATGAAGATTTCTGGGTTGTTAAATTGGATCAACAGGGAAATATACAATGGCAAAACACAATTGGAGGAAGCGATACGGATCGTTTGTTATTCATTCAGGAATCTGAAGAAGGCAATTATATTTTGGGTGGGTGGTCAAGCTCAAATAAAACTGGGGACAAGACAGGAAACTGCCTTGGCAATGAAGACTATTGGATCATCAAACTCACAGATAAATACAATCTGATTTCCGGAAAAACATTCGCCGATCTGAACAGCAACAGCATTCAGGATAACGGAGAACCTTCTCTTACCGGAAAAAAAATCACTGAACAAAGTACAGGGCGCTTTTCTTTTTCGCAGACGAATGGACAGTACTATGTTTCCGTCTTGGATACTGGCAACTACACCGTTTCGGCATCATCACAGATGTGGTATTATCCCAATCCAGGTCTGCACACTGCCACATTCACCGGCACAAACCAAACCGATTCCCTCAACGACTTCGCTTATCAACCAATAGGAAACTTCGACGACGTTTGCGTAACCATTACTCCATTGGGTCAATTTCGCAGCGGATTTTCTGCTTCGTATCAAATCAACTACGGCAACTATGGAACAACCACTATTGCGCCAACCATTTATTTCTATCCGGATACAAATGTTTCGTTTCAGTCAGCAACATTAACTCCCTCACAAATTACACCTGATTCAGTGCTTTGGAATCTTCCTGCATTAACACCTTTTCAAACCGGCAGTATCATCGTAACGGTCAACCTCAATCTCGGACTACCCATCGGTACACTCATCAACAGCAGAGCCCACATCGAGCCATACTTAACAGACGCTAACCCATCGTGTAACAACAGCAATTGGGAAGTATATACCACCGGCTCCTTCGATCCCAACGATATCATCGTAGATAAAACGGTACTCACAACCACCCAACTCAGCACCTCCCCCTGGCTCGAGTACATCATCCGCTTTCAAAACACCGGGAACGATACGGCTTTTACCGTGAAAATTCTCAATCCGATTGACACCAACAAACTCGATATCTCTTCGATTGAATTTGTGAACGCTTCGCATCCGGTGAATATTAACTGGATCAACTATCAGCGCAACATGGAGTTTAAATTCGAAAATATTTTATTGCCCGATAGCAATACCAACGAACCCCTCTCACACGGTTTCGTTCGTTATCGCATCCAACCCAAAACAACACTCAACGCAGGCGATTCTATCACCAACTTCGCCGCCATCTACTTCGATTTCAACGAGCCGGTCATTACCAATACAGCAACAACCATCATTGTTCTCCCCACCGGACTCGCTAACTCATCACCAACACCCGGCAAACTCCTCATCTTCCCAAACCCGGCAGAGAATTCAATCAGCATCTCCGGCATTCAACTCGAAAATGGAAAAGCACAACTGCGCTTGATGGACATCTACGGAAAACTAATCCTCGAAAAAACTATCATCGAAACATCTGCTAACCTTGAAACCGATCAACTCGCAAAAGGAGTTTATCTGATTCAATCTGGCGGCAGGCGGGCAACGTTTGTGAAACAATAAGCAACCTCTCGCTAAAAATAGAATTATGAAATCGTTTTTAAATTCCCGTAAAGATGAATTAGCAAATTGCCATAGGCCAGGAGCTTGCCTCGTTGGGCAAATTGCCGCAGGCCTCGAGCTTGCCTCGATGGGCCAATTGCTCAAATTGATAGCATCTCTATTAATATTGATAATGCTCAGTTCTGAAAAAACTTTCGCCCAGGAAATCGAATGGCAGAAAACGATCGGGGGGAGTGCAAGTGATGTGCTAACCGTAATTAAGCAAACTGCAGATGGTGGTTATATATTTGGTGGATCATCTTCATCAAATATCTCTAATGAAAAGACAGAGAATAGCCAAGGGTTGTCGGATTATTGGATTGTAAAAACCGATGAAGCTGGGAATATTCAATGGCAAAATACAATTGGCGGTAATGGAAATGAATGGCTATGCGCCATCCAGCAAACTACTGATGGAGGTTATATTTTAGGCGGTTATTCTAATTCAAATGCCTCTGGAGATAAAGGGGAAAACTCTTTAGGGGCCTATGATTACTGGATTGTAAAAACGAATGCCACCGGGAGTATCCAATGGCAAAATACAATTGGGGGTAGTTTAGATGACGAGTTAGCCTCACTTCAGCAAACCTCTGATGGGGGATACATCCTGGGCGGAAGTTCTGAATCTGACATTTCAGGAGATAAGACAGAAAATAGTTTGGGAGATTATGATTACTGGCTTGTTAAAATAGATATGTTTGGTAATATCCTTTGGCAGAATACAATTGGTGGTGGTTCTACTGACCTGCTGAACTCTCTTCAACAAACATCGGATGGAGGCTATATTTTGGGAGGGATTTCAATATCAAACATCTTCAGCGATAAGACAGAGAACTGTATCGGGAGTGATGATTACTGGATCATTAAAACAGATGGGGTCGGTAATATTCAGTGGCAAAATACAATTGGTGGAGGTATGACAGATGCTTTATATTCAATTCAAAATACACCTGACGGAGGCTATATTTTAGGTGGATATTCCACTTCGAATCTCTCTGGAGATAAAACAGAAAATAGTCGAGGATATTGGGATAAATGGATTGTGAAAACTGATGGGGGTGGAAATATTCAATGGCAGAATACGATTGGTGGCAGTAGAGGAGATGATGTGTACTCAATAGATCAAACTTTTGATGGGGGGTATATTTTAAGCGGAAGTTCTTCCTCAAATATATCCGGTGATAAGACAGAAAATGGAGTAGGATCTGGTGATTATTGGATCGTAAAAACCGATATAATTGGCAATATCGAATGGCAGAATACAATCGGTGGTGGTTTAAGTGATTATATGATGTCTATTGAGCAAACTATGGATGGAGGATTTATTTTGGGTGGACATTCAGGCTCCTCTATCTCAGGGGATAAGTCGGAAAATTGTCGAGGGGGTAATGACTACTGGATCGTAAAACTGACAGGCAAGTATAATTTGATACTAGGAAAGTTGTTTGCAGATATAAATAGCAATGGGATTCAGGACAGCGGAGAACTACCGATGGCTGCACAAATGATTACCGAACAAAGCACAAGTCGTTTCACTTTCACCGATGAGAATGGTTATTATAGATTGTCGGTTCTCGATACCGGAAATTTCACCGTGTCCGCCCAATCCATAAACTGGTATAACCCTTCTCCCGTATCTCAATTAGCCACCTTCAACGGCAACCAACAAGCCGACTCCCTCAACGATTTTGCCTTCCAACCACAAGGAGTCTATGAAGATGTTTGTGTAACCATTACTCCATTAGGAAATTTTCGCAGCGGCTTCAATTCGAGTTATATGATCAGTTACGGCAATTACGGTACTTCCACAGTATCAAATCCTGTCTTATATTTTTATCCTTACAGCAATGTAACTTTTCAGTCAGCAACATTAACTCCCTCACAAATCACACCTGATTCAGTGCTTTGGAATCTTCCTGCATTAACACCTTTTCAAACCGGAAGTATCATTATCACCGTAAATGTTGACCTTGGACTCCCCATCGGTACTCTCATTAACAGTAGAGCTCACATCGAGCCTTACCTCACCGATGATAACCCATCGTGCAACAACAGCAATTGGGAAGTATACACCACCGGTTCCATAGATCCCAACGATATCATAGTCAGCGAAGATACACTTACCACCACTCAAGTCAGCACAGCTCCCTGGCTCGAGTACATCATTCGCTTTCAGAACACTGGTAACGATACCGCTTTCACCGTAAAAATTCTAAATCCCATTGATACAAATAAACTCGATATCTCTTCGATTGAATTCGTAAATGCTTCGCATCCGGTGAATATTAACTGGATCAACTATCAACGCAACATGGAGTTTAAGTTCGATAATATTTTATTACCCGATAGCAATATCAACGAACCACTCTCGCACGGCTTCGTTCGTTATCGCATCCAGCCCAAAACAACACTCAACGCCGGCGATTCTATCACCAACTTCGCCGCCATCTACTTCGACTTTAACGAGCCGGTCATCACCAACACCGCCAAAACCATCATCGTTCTCCCCACCGGACTCCCCGGCACAAACCCATCTCCCGGCAAACTGCTTGTGTTTCCAAATCCTGCAGAGAATTCAATCAGCATCTCCGGAATACAGTTGGAAAACGGGAAAGCTCAATTACGTTTGATGGATATCTATGGAAAACTAATCCTCGAAAAAACTATCGCCGAAACAACTGCTAACCTCGAAACCAATCAACTTGCAAAAGGAGTATATCTCATTCAATCTGGGGGTAGTCGGGCAACGTTTGTGAAACAATAGTAACCACTAACTAAAAATAGAATTATGAAATCGTTTTTAAATTCCCGTAAAGATGAATTCGCAAATTACCTAATTAGCAAATTAGCAAATTGGCAAATTGGCAAATTCTTTAAGTTGATAGTTCTCATTCTTTCAATGAATTTTCTGGTTTCCACAAACTCCTTCTCCCAGGAAATTCAATGGCAGAATACGATCGGAGGGGATTCTACAGATGAATTACGATCTATAGGACGAACATTAGATGGAGGCTTTATATTGGGTGGAACCTCAGTATCAACTTCCTCTGGGGATAAGTCCATAAACTCCATAAGAGAAGATTATTGGGTAGTAAAGACAGATTCTTTAGGTGTCGTTCAATGGGATAAGACCATCAGAGCGTATGAAAAAGATTATCTATATTCAGTTAGCCAGACGACAGATGGTAAGTATATTTTGGGTGGATATTCATACTCCGACAGTGGTGCTAATAAGTCTGAAGATGCAATTCCCATGCAAGGTTCAAATAATAATTCCAAAGATTATTGGATAGTAAAAATTAATGCAGCAGGTAACGTAAATTGGGACAATACGATTGGCGGGAATTCTGATGATTTATTAATCTCAATACAACAAACTACAGATGGAGGGTATATACTTGGAGGGAAATCTAAGTCTCTTTCTTCCTACGATAAAACAGAAAACTATATAGGACCGGTTGGCTATTTTGACTATTGGATTGTGAAAGTTAATTCTACAGGGATAATCCAATGGCAAAATACAATTGGGGGAAGCTCTTCTGATGAATTAACGTCCATTAGACAAACTACCGACGGAGGCTATATTTTGGGTGGGTTTTCTTCTTCAAATATATCCGGGGATAAAACGGAAAATTGTATTGGAGGTTGGGATTACTGGATCGTAAAGGTGGATTCGTTGGGAGTAGTCCAGTGGCAGAATACGATCGGGGGAAATGGCAATGAACAGTTGAATGATGTCCAACTAACTTTTGATGGTGGGTATGTATTAGGTGGGTGGTCAGAATCTAACATATCAGGTGATAAAACGGAAAATAGTAAAGGCGATCGGGATTTTTGGATCGTGAAAGTTGATTCATTGGGGGTAATTCAATGGGAGAATACAATTGGTGGGTACTACTATGATGAACTAAACGCGTTGCAACAAACGCCCGATGGGGGCTATCTTTTGGGAGGGTATTCTAATTCAATTATTTCAGGAGATAAAATAGAGGACAGCCGTAACTTTTTGGGGGGCTATGGAGATTATTGGATCGTCAAGATAGACTCGCTGGGTATGATTCAATGGCAAAAGTCATTTGGTGGAGACGGTTATGATTATCTTACTTCAATTCAACTTACTTCTGATGAAGGTTGTATATTGGGAGGGTATTCTTATTCAAATATTTCAAAAGATAAAACAGAAAACCCTTACGGTTCCTGTGATTTTTGGGTTTTAAAGCTGACCAGTAATTATAATTTGATTACTGGGAAAATATATGCTGATATAAACAGTAATGGCATACAGGATATTGGTGAAACAGCTTTAGCTAATAAAAAAGTAACAGAAACGAGTACCGGAAGATTTGCATTCAGTAATCAACAAGGGGATTATTCTGTTGCTGTTCTAGATACAGGGAATTACAATGTTTCTACGCAACCAATAACATGGTACAATACTTTGCCGGTAATTCATTCCGCAACATTTTCAGGACTGCATCAAAAAGATTCACTTAAAGATTTTGCATTTCAGCCAATCGGTAGTTATGAAGATGTTTGTGTTGATATTACTCCAATGGGGGCATTCCGGAGTGGATTTAGTGCGAATTATTTAATCAGCTATAGCAACAATGGAACTACTACGGTTGCACCATCTGTATATTTCTTCCCTTCCGGAAATATCACGTATCAGTCGGCATCAATTGTTCCTGTACAAATTACACCTGATTCTGTAATATGGAATCTTCCGGCATTACTTCCATTCCAGACAGGAAGTTTTATTGTTACAGTGCAGATTAATCTGGGATTGAGCATGGGAACTTTGATCAATTCGTCGGTACACATTGAGCCTTACATTACTGATGTCAATCCCAGTTGCAACAACAGCAATTGGGAAGTACGTACTACAGGTTCTTATGATCCCAATGATATCCTTGTGAGTGAATTTTCATTTACTACTACACAAATCAGCAATTCGCCCTGGCTGGATTACTATATCCGTTTCCAAAATACCGGGAACGATACCGCTTTCACGGTAAAAATTCTCAATCCGATTGATACCAATAAACTCGATATCTCCTCGATTGAATTCGTGAACGCTTCACATCCGGTGAATATTAATTGGAGTAAACTCCAGAATAGTATGGAGTTTAAGTTTGAGAATATTCTCCTGCCTGATAGTATTACCAATGAAGCGCTCTCCCATGGATTATTGCATTATCGAATTCGCTCCCAAAGCACGTTGAATGCAGGAGATACTATTAAAAATTTCGCATTCATCTACTTCGACTTCAACGATCCGGTAATCACCAACACCGCCAAAACCATCATCGTTCTCCCCACCGGACTCCCCGGCACAATCCCATCACCCGGCAAATTGCTCGTCTTCCCAAATCCTGCAGAGAATTCAATCAGCATCTCCGGCATACAGCTCGAAAACGGTAAAGCTCAACTGCGTTTGATGGATATATACGGAAAACTCATCCTCGAAAAAACTATCGCCGAAACAACTGCTAATCTTGAAACGGATCAACTCGCAAAAGGAGTGTATCTGATTCAATCTGGCGGCAGCCGAGCAACGTTTGTGAAACAATAAGCAACCTCTCGCTAAAAATAAAATTATGAAATCGTTTTTAAATTCCCGTAAAGATGAATTCGCAAATTACCTAATTAGCAAATTAGCAAATTGGCAAATTGGCAAATTCTTTAAGTTGATAGTTCTCATTCTTTCAATGAATTTTCTGGTTTCCGAAAACTCTTTCTCCCAGGAAATCGAATGGCAGAGGACGATTGGGGGGAGTGGTGCAGAAACTTTTGAGGTTGTAAAAAGAACTATGGATGGAGGTTTTATTTTAGGCGGATCGACGGAATCAATTGCTTCCGGTAATCTTACAGGGAATACCAATGGAGGTGCCGATTTTTTAGTTGTTAAAATAAATTCAGTTGGGAATATCGAATGGCAAAATACTATTGGAGGTACTAGCGGTGATGAACTTGGTTCGTTATGGGAAACTTCAGATGGCGGATACATTCTGGGAGGTTGTTCTTCATCAGATAGTTCCGGAGATAAGAAGCAAAACTCTAAAGGCGGTAGTGATTATTGGGTTGTGAAAATTGATATTGTAGGAAATATTGAATGGGAAAGAAGCTATGGGGGTAGTGAAACAGATAGGTTGACTACGATACAGCAAACCTCAGATCATGGATATATATTAGGCGGTTTTTCAAGTTCTGGAATTTCAGGAGATAAAACTGAAAGTACAATGGGTACTTTGAACGGGAATTCAAATGGAGATCCGGATTATTGGATTTTGAAACTTGATTCTTTGGGAAATATTCAATGGCAAAATACTATTGGTGGCTTTTTAAGTGATATATTAAAGGTGGTGCATCAAACTGTTGATGGTGGCTATTTTCTTGCCGGATATTCTTATTCTTTCATGTCCAATGATAAGTCTGAGCATCGGATAGGAGGAACTGATGTTTGGATTGTAAAGACAGATTCTTTAGGAAATATTGTTTGGGACAATACTCTTGGCGGAACGGATACTGAGATATTGACTAGTGCTGAGATTACTAAAGATGGCGGATTTATTTTGGGTGCAATGAGTGAATCAGGTTTTTCAGGTGACAAGACAAGTGGCTGTTATGGATTTAATGATTTTTGGGTTGTAAAATTGGATGTTGATGGAGATATTGAGTGGCAAAAGACCATAGGAGGGAATAGTTGGGAGACTTATACTTGCTTAAAAAGTTCGGCTAAAGGTGGGTATTATTTAGGTGGAACATCATGGTCAGGAATTACTGGTCAAAAAACAGAACCGAGTTTATATCCGGATTATTGGGTTTTAAATCTAGATTCAATAGGTGAAATATTATGGCAGAATACAATAGGTGGAAATTTTTATGATGAATTAATCTCGATTGAAGTTTCATCAAATGGAGATTGTATAGTTGGTGGTCATTCTATCTCAAGTATTTCAATTGACAAAACTGAAAATTCCTTTGGTGGCGATGACTTTTGGGTTTTAAAACTTACTTCACATTACAACTTAATTACAGGGCGATTGTTTGTTGATTTCAACAGCAATGGTATTCAGGATAGCAGCGAGCCATCTATACCCGGGAAAAAAATTACCGAACAAAGTACAGGTCGTTTTTCATTTTCACAGACGAATGGACAGTATTCCGTTGCTGTTCTCGATACGGGCAATTATACTGTTTCAACACCAACTAGCCTATGGTACAACCTCAACCCCGCCACGCATTCGGCAACCTTCACCAGCATCAAGCAAACAGATTCTTTAAACGATTTTGCTTATCAACCTATCGGAACTTATGATGATGTTTGCGTAACCATCACACCTTTGGGTCAATTCCGCAGCGGAACCACAGCTACATATCAAATCAACTACGGCAACTACGGAACAACCTCTATTGCGCCTACCGTTTATTTCTACCCGGGTTCAAATGTATCGTTTCAAGCAGCTACGTTAACTCCTTCTCAAATTACTACGGATTCGGTAGTCTGGAGTTTGCCGGCCATGTTGCCTTTCCAAACAGGAAGCATCATTATCACTGTAAACGTTGACCTTGGACTTCCCATCGGTACCCTCATTAACAGTAGAGCCCACATCGAGCCATACATAACAGATGCTAACCCATCGTGCAACAACAGTAATTGGGAAGTGTACACGACTGGTTCTCTCGATCCCAACGATATCATCGTAAACAGATCCGATTTTACTACAACCGAGTTGAGCGCATCTCCCTGGCTCGAGTATATCATCCGCTTTCAAAATACCGGTAACGATACCGCTTTTACCGTGAAAATTCTCAATCCGATTGATACCAATAAACTCGATATCTCTTCGATTGAATTCGTGAACGCTTCGCATCCGGTGAATATTAACTGGATCAACTATCAGCGCAACATGGAGTTTAAATTCGAAAATATTTTATTACCCGATAGCAATACCAATGAACCACTCTCACACGGATTCGTTCGTTATCGTATCCAACCCAAAACAACACTCAGCGCCGGTGATACCATCCCCAACTTCGCCGCCATCTACTTCGACTTTAACGAGCCGGTCATCACCAACACCGCCAAAACCATCATCGTTCTCCCCACCGGACTCGCTAACTCATCACCGACACCCGGCAAACTGCTTGTGTTTCCAAATCCGGCAGATAGTAAAATCAATATCTCCAACATCCGCCTCGATAACGGTAAAGCCAACCTCCGCCTCACCGACCTCTATGGCAAACTCCTCTTCGAAACAAATCTAACCACTACCATAACCGAAATCTCGATCGACAACCTTCCGGCCGGAGTCTACTTCCTGCAATCGGGTGAATTGAGAGCAACGTTTGTGAAACAATAAGTGATAAATGTTTCTATGTATCGATTCGATTATTTCCTGCGCTATGGATTTCAAGTTTCTTTATCGCTGATGTCTGTGATCTGTAGTTGTGCTGATTAACTATTCAAAAACAATGAAAAAGCTATTAATATTATTTACAGTTTTATTTAGCATGGCAATTTCTTACGGACAGAAATATGGTAATGTCTGGCAGTTTAGCGACCAAGTTGGCCTTGATTTTAATAATTGTACCCCAGTAGTTATTTCTGGAGGCGTTTTAGGTTTTGAGGGCTGTTCGTCAATTGCTGACTCAAATGGACAACTCTTGTTTTATACCAATTCAGAAAAAGTTTGGAATCGACTACATAGTGTGATGTCAAATGGAAATTTGATTTCAATGGGTAGTACTCTAAGTCAAGTTATTATCATTCCTAAACCACTTTCTACATCTCTATATTATATTATTACTACAAAAATACAAGCGCAAGGCAATTTGTCATTACAATATCATATTGTAGATATGAATCTTAACGGCGGATTAGGGGATGTGCTTAGTAAAAATAATATAATGTCAACTTTAAATATTACTGAACAAATTTGTGCTACCTATCACAATAACGGTGATGACATTTGGCTAATGACACATGAATATGGAACAAGTAACTTTTTAGCTTATCTGGTTACTTCATCTGGAATTTCAACAATTCCAGTTGTTTCAAATGTTGGACCCGCGCATGTGTCTTGTAATTCAAATACGAATGCAAGAGGAGAAATTAAATTTTCACCTAATGGGGGCAAGATCGCATTTAATGGTAATGGGGTTGGAGGCAATGATCCTTCTAATATTTTATGTGTTTTTGATTTTGACAACACTACTGGGATAGTTTCAAATCCTCTAAATCTTCCTTATAGCAGAGGGGATTATGGACTTTCTTTTTCGCCAGACAATTCCAAACTATACGGTACTACATGGAAAGCATTGAATTTTGGATTAACCGATTATAATTATTTATATCAATTTGATCTTTCAAGTGGAAATGCTTCAACTATAATTAATTCAAAACAAATAATAGATTCATTGCAATTTGGAGGTATTTATGGTACTTTAAAAATTGGACCTGATGGGAAAATATATGTTCGCTATATTAATTCGAGTTATCTTGGTGTGATAAATTCCCCGAATCTTGCTGGGGCAGCCTGTGGTTATGTAAAAAATGGATTCTATATAGGTAGCCAGACCTATCAGTATGGTTTAAATAATTATATTGAATACACTCAATACTGCAATTCTACCGGGCTTTCAATATACAATGAAAAGAACAACAGGATAAGTGTTTTTCCTAATCCTTTTTCATCGCAGACAGAGATACAGTCAGACTTTTTTTTACATAATGCATCTTTAACTATTTTTAATTATTTCGGGGAGTCTGTGTTGGAATTTCAAAACATATGTGGACAGACTTTTACTTTCAATCGTGCTTATCTTGCCAATGGAATTTATTTCATTCGAGTCACAGATGAAAATAAAACTCTGGCGATAGAAAAATTAATAATAACAAATTGACAATTCTGAATATAGCAGCGGGCTTAACAACAAATTGCTTCCGATGGGGAGGGCTATAGTTTTTAAATACCGAAAACTATATTAAAATTTCGAAGAGAAAATTAGTGCTTAAGTTGCCTCGAAAGGTAAATTTCCCACCGTTCCAAGATTTAAAGGCGTTGCTCTAAAAAGTCTAAGTCTTAAGAAACTTATTGCCCAGAGTTTCAGGGTGTCTCCTTAGAAATCTTTTGAGGCAATCTTCTGAGAGGTAGGGAGTAGAAACTTATTAGTCTGAGAACTTAGAGACCTCAAAAACTCTGGAACTCACTCCCAGGATTCATTCCTTACTCGGGGCCTTCGGCAATCCACTAATTCGCGAAAATTCGTCTAACCCGCCCAATCCATATTCCCAACTTTCCGCTAACAGGAACACTGATAAATCGGATTATGCTGATTACCGCGGATTTATTTCTGCTCTAAATTTCAATTCCGTACTAATTTGCCAACTTGCCAACTTGCCAACTTGCCAACTTGCCAATCCACCAATCCACCAATTCACCAATTCACCAATCCACCAATCCACCAATCCACCAATCCACCCCCGAGGTTCGTTCCTCACTCGGGGCCTTCTGCAATTCGCCAATTCCCCTCCGAATTTCCATAAACGAAAAACGGCGGATAAATTATCCGCCGTTTTTCGTTTATGCTGTCGCTTTCGATTTTTCTACCTGCGCTTTCATCCAATCCGTGGTGACCGATCCCGGACGCTCAATCGGATGTCCGAGTGCGCGATCCCAAAGTAAACTGGTCAATACACCAATCGCACGTGATACGCCGAAGAGTACAGTGTAGAAATCATATTCCGTTAGACCATAGTGGATCAGCAATACTCCGCTGTGTGCATCTACGTTTGGCCAAGGGTTTTTAATCTTGCCGGTCGACTTCAGAATCTCCGGTACTACTTCGTATAACATCTGCACAATCTTGAAGAGTTCGTCATCGGCTAAATGCGTTTGAGCAAACTCCATCTGTGCGATGTATCGTGGATCCGTTTTGCGAAGTACTGCGTGTCCGTAACCGGGAACTACACGTCCATCAGCCAATGTTTTCTTTACATATTCTTCGATGTCCGCCTTGGTTGGCATTTTATCTCCGTAGAAAGTACGTAAGTCGTAAATCCAACGTACTACTTCCTGATTCGCTAATCCATGTAAAGGACCTGCTAATCCGTTCATACCCGCCGATAAAGAATAATATGCATCACTCAATGCTGATCCAACCAGATGTGTAGTATGGGCAGAAACGTTTCCGCCTTCGTGATCTACGTGGATGGTTAGATATAAACGCATGAGGGCTTTCATACCATCATCGTCAAAGCCGAGCATGTGTGCGAAGTTGGCACCCCAGTCCAGTTTTGGATCCGGTTCAATATGTACTCCGTTTTTGTAAGTGCGGCGATAAATATATGCGGCAATCCTTGGCAGACGTGCGATGCAATTCATCACGTCCTCAAACATTGGATCCCAATATTGCTTCTTGCTGATCCCTTTGCGGTAAGCAGCAGCAAAATTGCTTTCTGTCTGCATGGCCAGAATCGCGAGACTGAATTGCGTCATCGGATGTGTCGCCATCGGCAATGAATCGAGCATATCGAAAACATGCTTCGGTACATGACTGCGACGCGCCCATGCATTACTTACTTCGCGGGCATCATCAACAGTTGGAAGTTCACCGGTGAGCAAGAGGTAAAAAATTCCTTCCGGAAGATTCTCTCCACCTTGTCCGCGAGGAAGCTTTTCCCGTAGTTCAGGAATAGAATATCCACGGAAACGAATTCCTTCTTCCGCATCGAGCTTCGAAGTCTCCGTGACCATACCGATCATTCCTTTCATTCCATGATATACCTGTTCAAGGGTATAGGAGCCGAGAACGATGTTTCCATGTTCCTTGATCATGGTCTTGATCTCGTCGGCCAGGGGTAATGCTTTTTCAGCGAACTTTTCTTTTAAGCGATCCATTTTGTTTTATTGGCAAAGAGTAATTTGGGTGAGCGAAGTTATGAACCTATTTAACAACAGGCAAGTCGTTTAGTTAAGCTATTGAATGATTTTCGGCATAAAATACCGCCGGTACCGGTTTCTGTAACTCTACTGAACGTTTATTGCGGTGTTTCGAGTTGAGGTCGAGTTGCAGAATCAGATAAACAATGGTGAAGATGAAGGAGGCGAGGATGAGAATCCAGGCGATGGTCGACATGGCCTTTTTTACTTTCTTCTTCGGACTCGATTTGCGCTTGATGCGGACACGCTTGCGGATTTTAACCCGTTTACGTCGTCGCCCGGATCCGGAATCGTGCTGCTCCTCAATTAAATGGCCTTCTTCAGGTTCGTCTCCTTCCTGATAATCCATCTCTTCGGAATCGTCGACTGGTGGTTTTTTATCCATTAGAATTAAAACAATTAACGAATATATTTGAAATTCCTACCGTTGAAGAGGGCGCTGTCTCCGAGCTCATCTTCAATTCTTAACAGCTGATTGTATTTTGCAATCCTGTCAGAACGGGAAGCAGATCCGGTTTTGATTTGTCCGGTATTTAACGCAACCGCAAGGTCGGCTATTGTGGAATCTTCGGTTTCGCCGGAACGGTGACTCATTACGGCTGTGTAGCTGTTCTCCTTGGCCAGACTTACCGCATCAATTGTTTCGGTCAGACTACCAATCTGGTTCACTTTCACGAGAATAGAATTGGCGGTATTGCTGTCGATTCCCTGACGGAGTCGGCGTGAATTTGTTACGAATAAATCATCACCTACCAGCTGTACTTTGTCGCCTACCGCCTTGGTTAACTCAGCCCAGCCTTTCCAGTCATCTTCCGCTAAACCATCTTCAATGGAGATGATCGGATATTTTTTACACCAATCTGCCCAGAAGGAAACCATCTCTGAGGAGGTAAGCTTGTCGCCGGTCGATTTTTTGAAGATGTACATGCCACTTTCTTCATCGTAAAACTCGGTGCTGGCAGCGTCCATGGCGATGAAAATATCGACGCCCGGTTTGTAGCCGGCTTTTTCGATGGCTTCCAGTACAAATTGTATGGCTTCTTCGTTCGATTGCAGGTTGGGGGCAAATCCGCCTTCGTCTCCTACATTGGTACTATGTCCTTTTGATTTTAATACTCCCTTGAGGGCATGAAACACTTCCGTTCCCATACGCAGCGACTCAGCAAAGGAATCCGCTCCCGTTGGCATCACCATGAACTCCTGAAAATCGATCCGGTTGTCGGCATGGGCCCCGCCGTTGAGGATATTCATCATCGGCAATGGAAGTGTGCAGGCGTTGACTCCACCAACATAGCGGAATAACGACATGCCCGACTCTGCAGCTGCGGCTTTGGCAACGGCAAGAGATACGCCCAGAATAGCATTGGCTCCCAAACGGGCTTTGTTATCTGTTCCGTCCAGTGCAATCATGGCCTGATCGATGGCGCGCTGGTCCAGGACCGACATGCCTTTCAATTCTTCGAAAATCACGGTGTTTACGTTGTTTACCGCTTTGGTAACTCCTTTTCCTAAATACCGGCTTTTATCGCCATCCCGTAACTCAACCGCCTCATGCTTTCCGGTAGATGCTCCTGAAGGAACTGCCGCTCTTCCGGAGTATCCGTTTTGCGTAAATGCTTCAACTTCAATGGTTGGGTTGCCGCGCGAATCGAGAATTTCACGGGCTTGAAGGGCGATCAATAAGCTCATAAATGAAGATTTTTTTTGAATTTGTGGCGTAAAAGTAAGAAAATGGAGGTCAGGATGGAGCGATTCCTTCAGTAAAAATTAATGATTTTCGCCGTATCTTCGTGTGCCGTGAAAATGAACCGTCATTCTCTCTTCATTCCTTTCATTCTGTGCCTGCTGTTGGTTGGCTCGGCGGGATGGCTGTATTCGGCTCATTTATGTAAAACGGAGACTTCCTGTCATGCTGATGCCGGTGCTTGTTGTAATGATGTGGCTGAATCAGCAGATGTTTGTGGGGAGATGAATGCTTCGGCAGGTGTGGAGGATTGCTGTTCTACGGTGAATGCCTTTATGTATTTCCCGGTGTATCCGATCTTGAAGATGGAGCTTCCGACGGAGCAGTTTTTTTCGCTGTTGAGCACACCTTTTGAAGATTTTACACGTCTTGTGGGGGAAAAGGTATCATTTCAGCCTCAATTTACGTTAAGTAGTCATCCACCTGACGATCACCAGGCCCTGTTGCGTGTACGCAGAATTTGAGATAATAAGCTTTCGTTTTCGGAAATATTTGTTTCCGCTGTCTTACTTATTATCTAATTCAATCATGAAAAAACTAATTCTTATTGGAATACTCTGGTGTTTACCATGGTTCCTGCAGGCGCAAAGTCCGTCGCTTGAGGGAAAAGTCTCCGATGTGAAGTCGGGTCTGGGCCTTCCGGGTGCAACAGTGGTGAACCTGAATACAGGTGATGCGGTGTTTACTGATCCTGAGGGACATTTTACTTTACCCGTTACCGGCAATTTTCCATTCTCTCTGCTGGTGCAGCTTACATCGTATTTAAATGATACCCTCCAAATTTCTTCAGCCGGGGAGATGGTGTCCGTCGCCTTGCGCCCTGTGGTGCAGATGAAGGAGGCGGAGATCAGGGCTGGCCGTAAGTCGACAGAAATATCTACGCTGCAACCCCGAAATATCGAGCTGTTGAATGAAGGCGAGTTGCTGAAGGCGGCTTGTTGTAATCTCTCGGAGAGCTTCGAGACGAATCCTTCGGTGGATGTGAATTATACAGATGCAGTGACAGGTGCGAAGGAGATTCAGTTACTGGGTCTGTCCGGCGTATATACGCAGCTGTTAGGTGAGGCGATTCCAACCTTACGGGGAATGGCGAATGCGTTCGGTCTGATGTATGTGCCCGGTACCTGGATGGAGTCGATTCAGATTAGTAAAGGGGCCGGATCAGTGTCGAGTGGGTATGAAGGAATCACCGGACAGATCAACGTGGAGTTTAAAAAACCATTGAAGCCTCAGCCTCTCTTGCACCTGAATCTCTATGCCGATGCTTTCGGGAGAGGGGAGGTGAATGCCATCTATACACTGAAAAAAAGAAAGTCGTGGAATTATATGCTGATGGCGCACGGCAGCGGAATGGAACGGAAGAACGATCATAATGATGATGGTTTTCTGGATATGCCGCTCTATCGTCAGATCAATCTCTACAACCGTTTGCACATGAATTATAAAAACCGGCTGGAAGGTCAGTTCGGTGTGAAGACGATGGTGGAGACGCGGCAAGGCGGAGCTACAGGATTTGATGAAGAGAAAGATAAACTGACAACCAATGCCTATGGAATCGGTATCGATACGCGAAGGGTGGAGGTGTATGGTAAATCAGGTATCGTGTATCCGAAAACACCTTATAAATCCATGGGACTCCAGGTGTCGGGGATCTACCATGAGCAGGATGCTTATTTCGGAGTGAAAACCTACGATGGAAGTCAGTCTTCTCTCTACATGAATTATATCTACCTCACGATGATCGGCAATACAGATCATAAAGTGAAAACGGGTGTCGATTTTAAATACGATTATTTCGATGAGCAGGTAGATGATAGTGCCTTTACCCGTCTCGAAGCAGTGCCCGGAGCGTATTTCGAGTATTCCTATAGCTGCGATTCGTCGAAGTTTGGGGCTATTCTCGGACTACGGTTTGATTACCATAATCTCTTCGGATGGTTGTGGACTCCCCGTGCGAACCTGAAGTATAATTTCACAGATGAATTTATCCTGCGCGTTTCTGCCGGTAAAGGATACCGTACTCCGAATGTGTATGCCGATAACCTTGGTCTCTTCGTGAGTGCAAAAGAGTTGGTGATTCTCGAGAAACCGAAGATGGAAGAAGCATGGAATGGCGGAGTAAACCTGACGACTCGTTTTAAACTATTTCGTCGGGAGGGAAGTCTGATGCTGGATGCATATCGTACCTACTTTATCCAGCAATGGATGGTGGATCAGTACTCTTCATCGGAAGTTGTTTCCTTCTATAACCTGAATGGACAGTCAACGGCCAATAGTTTGCAGGCTACGCTGACCTACGAGCCAATTCTGGGATTCACCACCAAATTCGCATGGCGACTCGATGATGTAAAAGCCGATTATACCGGATTGCCCGATCAGGCGAAACCCTTGATTGCCCGTAATAAAATGTTGTTTAATGTCGCATTTGCTGACCGGAAGGAAAAATGGAAGTTTGATGCTACGTTGCAATGGGAGGGTCCAAAGCCATTGCCCATGTTGGCCGGCCATTCCCATTCAGGCGAAGAACACAATTCTATGACAGATTCTCCCGATTATTATCAGTTAATGGCCCAAATAACACGTATCTTTAGGGTATGGGAAGTATATCTGGGAGGCGAGAACTTATTAAACTATACGCAACATCAGGTAATTCTCGGTAGCGATAATCCATTCGGTACAGACTTTGATGCAACTCAGGTCTGGGGTCCGGTAATGGGCATTCGTATATATGCCGGAATTCGTCTGAACTTAACCAAGATTTAAAAAATGAAACTTAAATATCTCTTTACATTTCTGTTCGTGTGTTGCCTCGGATTTATGGCAGATGCACAAACTGATACCGTTCGTATTCATACCAGCGCTCAATGCAGCTCTTGCAAGAAAAAAATTGAGCATGATATGGTGTATGTGAAAGGAGTGAAATCTGCTACACTGGATCTGAAAACAAAGGATCTGATCGTTGTTTATTCGTCCGAGAAAACTACTCCTGAAAAATTGCGGTTGGCCGTTACAAAAATCGGTTACGACGCCGATTTGGTGCCTGCAGATAAGAAGGCGTATGACGAATTGAACGCCTGTTGTAAAAAGGGCGGACATGAAGATTAAAGTCTCCCGCACGAACAACTGAAATGTCTAAAACGAAAAGAAGCTGGCCCTGCAAAGAGTCAGCTTCTTTTTTTATGGTGAGATTCTCTTACGCAGAAACCTTCGCTGCGAAATTCTGCACATCTGATCCTGTGATAGATTTATCACATAGAATGATCAAACGTTCAACTACGTTGCGGAGCTCGCGGATATTACCTGTCCAGGAGATTTTCTTTAATTCAGCATAAGCATCCTCTGTAAAACTCTTCTTCGGCATTTTATATTCTTCGCAAATCTGCTCCATAAAATAATCGGCGATCATCGGAATATCGTCCGCGCGCTCATTCAGCGAAGGAACCTGAATCACAATCACACTCAGGCGATGGTATAAGTCTTCACGGAAGTTGCCTTTTTCGATTTCCTTTTTGAGATCTTTATTCGTCGCAGCAATAATGCGAACGTTGACAGCGATATCTTTTTCCCCACCAACACGGGTGATTTTATTCTCCTGTAATGCACGCAATACTTTGGCTTGAGCGGAAAGACTCATATCTCCAATCTCATCCATGAACAAAGTACCGTTATGCGCTTGCTCAAATTTCCCGATCCGTTGCTTCACAGCAGAGGTAAATGCGCCTTTTTCGTGTCCAAACAATTCACTCTCGATCAACTCGGAAGGAATAGCAGCACAGTTCACTTCCACCAACGGAGAGGCGTTCCGGTCACTTTGCTCGTGAACCCATTTCGCCACCAGCTCTTTTCCGGTTCCGTTTTCTCCCGTGATTAAAACGCGTGCATCAGTGGGAGCGACCTTGGCAATCATTTCCTTAATCTTGCGGATAGGAGCAGAGTCGCCTACCATATCGTTGCTGCGACTGATTTTCTTCTTCAGCGTTTTGGTTTCTTTTACCAGCGACGACCGATCCAGTGCATTGCGCAAAGTGATGAGCATTCTGTTAAGGTCAAGCGGCTTGGAGATAAAATCATAGGCTCCTTTTTTAATCGCTTCTACGGCTGTCTCAATCGTGCCATGGCCTGAAATCATGATAACCGGCGTTTCGGATTGAATCTCCATGATTTTATCGAGCAATTCTAGCCCATCCATTTTCGGCATTTTGATATCGCATAAAACAATATCAAATTTTTCCGCTTCAATTTTCTTCAATCCTTCAAGTCCGTCAGCAGCATCCTGAACTTCGTGTCCTTCATATTCAAGAATTTCTTTCAGGGTATTTCTGATGCTTTTTTCGTCGTCGATTACCAGTATTTTGGCCATAATTATTGCTTTGTGTGTCGTCTAGCGCGAAGGTGTTGCCGGCTTTAACTCTGCCAATGCTCCTTCCTTTAACGCATAAGTGCTGAGATGCAGCGATTGTATTTTGGTATATTGAAGCACAAATGTAAGCAATACCGAAGCGAGTAGGATCATATCCGCCCGCATTCTGAGCATGCCCGGCATCAGTAACCGTTCTTTATAAGTGCTTTTTAGTAGTTCTTTATGAAGTTTCCGATAGTCAGCCATTGAGAATTCGTAATGACTGGTTCTTAGTGCAGGCTTGTTCTGTTTTTTCAGCAGAATAGCAGCAAATGTGTCGAATGAACCACTGGATCCAATAAGTCTGACAGGTTTAAACTTCGCGCAGGCTTTTCCCAGATCCGTGAGTTCTTCTGCCAGAAAATCCTCGAGTGCCTTCAGCTCTGTGCGTTTCATAGGGTCGGAGGGGTGGAAGATTTCCAGTAGCCTTGCAGCACCTAAGCGATAGCTCTTTTTCCAGAAAATTCCATCCGCGTTGCAAAGAATAAACTCTGTACTTCCGCCGCCGATATCCATGATCAAACTACAATCATCTCCCAGCGACATCGCTTCACTGACGCCCTTATAAATCAAAGTCGCTTCTCTGTCGCCATCAATCAATTCAATCTTGAAACCGGTGGAGGCTTTTATCTTTCGCAACAGGGCCGGACCATTACTCGCATCTCGCAAAGCAGCAGTACCAAATACCTGTAACTTCTTTACTTCATATTGGTCAATCAATTCCCGATAATCCCGAAGTGCGGCAAGTGCTCTCTCGGCCGGTTCAGGACCAATAATCCCATTACGTATTCCCTGTGAACCCAGCTTAACCACCTTCTTTCTACGCAACAGGAATTTCCACTTTGTCCCTGTCCATTCAGCAATGAGTAGATTGAATGTGTTTGTGCCACAATCAATAATTCCGAAGCGTCGGCTGGACATCAGTTCTTATAGAATAACCATTTCGCCAGCTCTTTGTAGGTCACTTTTTTACCATACAATAATATGCCTGTACGGTAAATTTTTCCTGCCAGCCAGGTAGTAAAGATAAATCCAAGTATCAGCAATCCGATCGATAAAGCCAGTTCCCATGCAGGAACACCAAACGCAATGCGCACCATCATCACCACCGGCGAAGTCAGCGGAATCATCGAAAACCAGAAGGCAATTTGTGAGTCGGGGTTTTGTACCACCGTCTGCGCAACGATAAAGGCGAGAATGAGCGGAATCGTCACCGGAAGCATAAACTGCTGCGTCTCCGTTTCATTATCTACCGCTGCACCCACCGCCGCAAAGAGCGAACTATAGAGCAGATATCCTCCCAGGAAGTAAATAAAGAAACAGGTAATGATCAGACCAAAGTTTATCGACCCCAGCTGATCAAAAAACTTCGACATCGCATCTGCTTTCACTTCCTGAGCAGCACCCAGCTCCTGCAATGAAGCCTGATCAACACCAGAGGTCTTCATTTGCTGAGCCACTACTTTTGCCTCCATTTTTTTATCGACAAGTAAACTGCTCGTCACAGTGGTAAGTGTAAGCGTAAGAATTACCCATAAAAGAAACTGCGTCAAGCCCACCAATGCAATACCGATGATCTTTCCCATCATCAGTTGAAATGGTTTCACGGAAGAGATGATCACCTCAACGATACGGTTTGTTTTTTCTTCGATCACTCCACGCATTACTTGCACACCATAGAGGATAATAAACATATAGATCAGAATACCGGCAATGAATCCAACCGCAGTAGCAAGCGCCGCACTATTCTCCTCGCCTTTTAGTGTCAGGGTTTTCAGATCCACTTTGGTTTTAATAGACTCCAGTGTTTTTTTATCGATACCTTCCGACTTCAGTTTATCCTCCTCAATCTGCTTCTCGAACGTATTCTCAATATAGGAAGTCACTGTCATATTTGCCTGCTTCTCGGTAAACAGCATAATCCCACCCGGATTCTTCACAATATCAGACGGCACATAGAGAATGCCGTAATATTTTTCCGGATCAAAATTTTTCTTCGCCGAATCAAGAGTAGTTGTTGTATTCACAAACACCAATGATTCCGACCCTGGCATTTTAGTGATGAATATTTCCGGATGTTCATCCACCACCAGAATCGTATTCATAGCATCATTCGAATACTTCGCAATTAAAACAGGCGCCATCGCCACCGCCGCCATCAGGACAGGTCCCAAGAGCGTCATTACAATAAACGATTTCTTTTTTACCCTGGTAAGGTATTCACGTTGAAGAATCAGCAGTATCTTATTCATGGGAGATAGGTTCTTGTTTTTCGGTTACAGTTTGGATAAAAATATCATTCATATTCGGCAGGACTTCTCTGAAAGAGTGAATCGTCAGGTTATTGATCAGACCCTGCAGCAGTGCATTCGTTGATCCGCCCTTCATTTTCACCGAAGCCTTCATATAATCACCATGAGGTTCATTGCTGATCAGTTCAAAATCGCCCCAGAGGCTATTTGCCAGACCTATATTATTCCCCTCATACTCGAACTCATACATATTACTACGGAAAGAGCGACGTATTTCACCCACCGGCCCCTCCAGCAACTTCTTCGACTTATTAATAAGAGCGATATGCGTACACAATTCTTCCACCGACTCCATTCTATGAGTAGACAGAGCAATAGTCACCCCCTTCGCCTTCATCTCCAGCAATTCATCCTTAATCATATTCGCATTAATAGGATCGAAACCGGTAAACGGCTCATCCAGTATCAGCAGCGAAGGTTCGTGCACTACAGTCACAATAAACTGCACCTTTTGCTGCATACCCTTCGACAGTTCCTCAATCTTCTTCTTCCACCACGAGGTAATTTCAAACTTCTCGAACCAGAACTTCAGTCGCTTCATTGCCTCTGCACGCGACATACCTTTTAGCTGAGCCAGATAAAGAGCCTGCTCACCCACCTCCATCTTCTTATATAAGCCACGCTCTTCCGGCAGATAACCTATAGAAGCAGTATGATCGGGGTTCAACTGACTATTATTAAATAGAACGACCCCGGAATCGGGCGCCGTAATCTGATTAATAATACGAATCAGCGAAGTCTTCCCCGCACCATTCGGCCCCAGCAGGCCAAAAACTGCACCTTGAGGAATAGAAAGAGACACATTATCCAGCGCCAAATGCTTATCATAAGCCTTTGACACCCCTTTTACTTCAATAATATTTGACATTTCGGATAGATTGAGAAATAAATATGGCCTCTAAAATACACGACCGGGGTGAATAACCACTTTTTTTCAGCCCCAAAACAGAAAAAAATGCGGCTGTCCCGACCAAAAACGACGTTTGAGCGATTTTTTTTCATCCAAAAAGGAAACAAAAAGGTGTAATCTACGGTTGAAAGGCCTCCTGAAAGCGGCGAATATGAAGATTATCTCCCTGTAAATCAATCTAATTGTAGATTTTGAAAGAAATTTCTCCTGATTTATTTGACAAAGAGAAAAGTCGTACTAATTTTGCCGTCCCGTTGCGGGGATCCGCATCGCCTAGTGAAAAAGTTCTAAAAAAAGTTGCGAAAAAATTTGGTGGGAAGAAAAAGAGGTTGTACTTTTGCACCCCCAAACACGGGAAAGTAAAGTTAAAGTAAAGTTCTGGTTAAGATTGAATCAACTAAATATAAGTGTCGGTCGCGATACTGTTGAATCAAACGTTCTTTGAAGGATTGGAAGGAAATAACAAGCACTTCTCGAGCTAAGTCTCGAGTCGAGTAGAAATCCGAGCAAATCATATTCTAACGAAAGTTGGAATTCAAACATTAATTACAATGGAGAGTTTGATCCTGGCTCAGGATTAACGCTAGCGGCAGGCCTAATACATGCAAGTCGAACGGGATTTCGGGTAGCAATATCTGGATGAGAGTG
>JAGOJO010000161.1 GCA_017995075.1 Bacteroidia bacterium
CTCCTACTCCTTTCACAGCACCCAGTCCGAAACGAATTTGTCCGGCCTTGTTCACACCAAAATTATACGAAGACTCATTCACATCCGGTACCAACACAGGTACACCCATCCGTCGACATTCCTCCATAAAGAACGTCACTTTCTCCAACTGAGAGAGGTTATGCGTCAATACCGACGACATATATTCTCCCGGATAATGTGCTTTCAGGTATCCTGTCTGGAATGCAACAAATGCATAGCAAGTAGAGTGTGATTTATTAAACGCATACGACGCAAAGGCTTCCCAATCGGTCCATACTTTATCGCAGATTTTGGGATCGTGTCCGTTTTTCTCACAGCCCTCCATGAACTTACCCTTCATTTTATCGAGGACATCCTTCTGCTTTTTCCCCATCGCCTTCCGCAGCGTATCGGCTTCACCTTTTGTAAAACCGGCCAGCTTCTGCGACAGCAACATCACCTGCTCCTGATACACCGTAATACCATACGTCTCCTCGAGGTATTCCTGCATTGCCTCCAGATCATACACCACCGCTTCACGACCATGTTTACGGGCGATGAAATTCGGAATGTAAGCCAACGGGCCCGGACGGAACAACGCATTCATCGCAATAAGATCCTCCAGTTTATCCGGCTTCAATTCCTTGAGATACTTCTGCATCCCCACTGACTCGAACTGGAAAGTACCATTGGTTTCACCACGCTGATAGAGCTCAAAAGTTTTTTTATCATCCAGCGGAATCAGATCGATGTCTATTTCAACACCATGATTCTGCTTTATTAATTTCAATGCATCTTTAATGATGGTAAGCGTCTTCAACCCCAGAAAGTCCATCTTGATTACACCGGCATCTTCAATTACCTTCCCGTCAAACTGCGTAATCAGCAACTCCGTTTCCTTCGATGTTGACACCGGAATAATCTCTGTAAGATCCTTCGGCGCGATGATAATTCCCGCCGCATGAATGCCGGTATTCCGCACTGATCCTTCCAATACCATCGCCTCGTGCAAGACCTGCGAACGGATATCCTTTCCATTCAGAATCTCACGAAGCTGTCTCACCTGCTCAATCTCATCGCTGTTCAGGTTTTCTTTTTCCTTCAGACTCTTCTCACCATCTATCGGCGCCTTCAACACACGATTCAATTCGATACCTGGTTTTTCAGGCACGAGCTTCGCCAATGCATTCGACTCCGGTAGCGGAAGGTCCAGCACACGGGCAACATCCTTGATACTCATCTTCGCCGCCATTGTACCATACGTCACGATTTGCGCCACCTGATTCTTCCCGTATTTCTCCACCACATAATCGATCACCTTCTGCCGACCATCATCGTCGAAGTCTGTATCGATATCGGGCATGCTCTTACGATCCGGATTCAGGAAACGCTCAAACAGGAGATTGTATTTAATCGGATCGATGTTGGTGATTCCGATACAATAGGCAACTGCTGATCCGGCTGCTGATCCACGACCCGGACCAATAAACACGCCCAGATCACGACCAGCCTTAATGAAATCAGCCACAATGAGGAAGTACCCCGCAAAACCCATTGTCTTCACGGTGAACAACTCGAAATTCAAACGCTCTTCGATCTCCGGAGTGATCTGTCCATACCGTTTCAAAGCACCTGTATATGTCAGATGATGCAGGTATTCATCCTGTGAATTAAACTCTGCAGGCACCTGGAAATTCGGCAGAAGGATATCCTGCTTCAGACGAAGAGTCTCTACTTTATCAACGATCTCATTGGTATTATCAATAGCCTCCGGAAGATCGCTGAAGAGTGCCTTCATTTCTTCCGTTGTTTTGAAATAAAACTGATCGTTATAAAACGCAAAACGGCGACCACGCATCGAAGATTCATCCTCTGAAAACTCCTTCATGGTTGGCGTACTTTGCTTCTCGCCGGTATTAATACAAAGAAGGATATCATGCGCATTAAAATCATCCCGATCCACATAGTGAGAATCGTTGGAAGCAATAATCTTCACATTGTATTTTTTCGCGAATCCTAACAGCACTTCATTCACAGTGCGCTGCTCGGGAATATCGTGACGCTGTAATTCGATATAATAATCTTCACCAAAAAGATCGAGCCACCACTTAAACTCCGTCTCCGCCGCTGCTTCTCCATGCTTCATGATTGTTTTCGGAACGATCGCTCCCAGACAACAGGTAGTAGCAATCAATCCCGAATGATATTTCAACAATACTTCCTTATCGATACGTGGATATTTCCCGTACAATCCCTCGATATACCCCATCGAGCATAATTTGATCAGGTTCTGATATCCTTCCGCATTTTTAGCTAACAGCAACTGATGATACCGCACATCGCGCTCATCTCTCGTGAACTGTTGCTTATGCCGGTTCTCCACCATATAAAATTCGCAACCAACAATCGGCTTGATAGCATTCGGATTTTCCTTGGTATTGTACTTGGAAGCCTCTGCAACGAACTTGAAAGCACCGAACATATTACCATGGTCGGTAATAGCCAGCGCCGGCATCTGATCCTTAACTGCTTTTTTATAAAGAGAAGAAATATCCGCCGCTCCGTCGAGCAGGGAGAACTGGGTATGTACGTGTAGGTGTGAAAACTTGGTCATGGTGAATTACAAAAATAAAAAACGAAGCCCTCACTTTAACGACACCTTGTATGCAGAGCGTGGTAAACGGTTCTTTATGAGGTAGTCCCGATTTACAAACAGGTGTAAAAGATCTTTTGTGGAAAGATTGTTATCACCTATAAACCAGTCTCTTATTGAAATCACCATTCACAACGGAAAAATACCGGCCCGTAAAAGAGTGAAAAATCAGGCGATCGTCAGTCCACAAAAACACCCGGAAAATAAAAAGTGAGGAGCACCAATGGTACCCCTCACTTTTTGGGATCTTGTAGTTTGTTTTTTGATCAGACCATAGGCATCATCTTTTTTGTTAAATAATCGGTTTGAATACATTGCAATGATATGACAGGATAGAAGCCTTGTCAGTTCAAAAACGAGAAATTCTTACATCTTTGCAGATTCCTATGAAAACCAAATCATTTCTTCTACTGCTCATCGGCCTCTTTCTGGGAGGGACGAGTACAGCACAGGATGCCTGGAACAAATACATCACAGGTGTCTCCGTAACCTATGACGAAACCATCGATTTCTTCAAGAGCATGGACAAAAAGTACCCGCAAGCCAAGCTGTTGGAAATCGGTCACTCCGACAATGGACGTCCGCTACATCTTTTTGTGATCAGTCCGGAAAAGATCTTCAACCCCGACTCCCTACGCGCTAAAGGCTACACCCTGCTGCTAGTCAACAACGGCATTCATCCGGGAGAGCCCGACGGAATCAACGCCAGCATACGCCTCAGTAAATTTTTACTCGACGGATCCGAAAAAATGCCCGAGAAGGTCGCCCTGCTGATTGTACCTGTTTACAACATCGACGGCGCACTCAACACCGGACAATACTTCCGCTCCGGACAAAATGGTCCACGCACCGTTGGATTCCGCGGCAACTACCGCAACCTCGACCTCAACCGCGACTTCATCAAATGCGACTCCGAAAACGCCCGCAGCTTCAACCGCATGTACAGCAGCTGGGATCCGGATGTATTCATCGACACCCACGTTACTGACGGAGCCGACTATCAATATGTGATGACGCTGATAGACTCGCAGAAAGACAAACTACATCCTGCCATCAGCAAAGTCATGCAACGTACCATACTACCGTACCTCTATCGAGCAATGAATGCTATTGGTCAGCCGATGTCGCCCTATGTCAATGTATGGGGAGAAAGTCCCGAAAACGGCATGGATGGATTTCTGGAATCACCCCGCTTCGCCTCCGGATACAGCGCCCTCTACAACGCATTCCCTTTTGTAACGGAGACGCATATGCTAAAACCATTTCCAGAACGTGTAGAATGCACTTATCAGTTCCTCAAGTTATCCCTCACCGCCTGCTCCATCTACGGCACCACCTTACGCAGCGCACGTTCAGCAGCCAGGGACACCATCCGCACAAAACAGGAATACTTCCCACTCCACTGGACACTCGACACCACTAAAACCGACTCACTCTTCTTCCTTGGATATAAAACCACCACCAAAAAAAGTGAAGTCACCGGACTCGAC
>JAGOJO010000070.1 GCA_017995075.1 Bacteroidia bacterium
TGCAAGTGTAAGTGGTGGATACAGCGGAGGAAGTATAAGCGTGTTTGCCTCTAACTTCTGCGGTAATGGACCTGCACGAAGCAAAACAATCACCTTCAACACTCCTCTCACTCCAGCTGCAATTGTTGGACAATCGAGCGGACTCTGTGGAGCTACTAGTATCAGCTTTACTACAGCGGGCGCAGCAAATGCATCCGGTTACAACTGGACAGTACCTGCAGGAGTATCGATTGTATCAGGACAAGGAAGCAATACAATTCTGGTTGATGTGGTTAGCGGATTTATTTCCGGAAGTATCACAGTAACCGGAGTAAATGGTTGCGGAACCGGAAGTACACGTTCACTGAGCATCATTGGTGCACCTGGACAAGCAACTCCAATCACTGGACCAACTGCAATCTGTCCTGGAGCAACCAACATCATCTATGAAATCTCCACAATTGCCGGAGCTACTAACTACACCTGGACTGTTCCCGGATCTGCAACAATCATTGCCGGACAAGGAACCAAACAGATTACTGTAAATTACAATGCGCTTCAAACAAGCAACCAGGTAATCACAGTACGCGCAAGCAACGGTTGTGGTCAAGGTGCAATCAGATCATTGAGTGGAATTTCCATCAACTCTGTAAACTGCGGTGGCCCACGTCAATCTTTAGCAATGCTGAAAGATGTGATCGCTTATCCTAACCCTGCAACTGATGTAGTGAACATTCAATTCTACACTGAGGAGTCCAACAAGTATGTTGTTCGCATCCTTGATCTTTCAGGCCGCACAATCTATATGGAAGAAGGATTCTCTAACACAGGAGAAAACGCTCAACAATTGAATGTATCTGATCTGGCATCCGGAATCTACTATGTTGAATTAACTTCTGCCGGTCAAACAGAAAAAATTAAACTGATGGTAGAATAATTTGAATTAAACGATAGAACCCAAGAGGTCGTTCCCTGACGGGGACGACCTCTTTTTAATTTAAGTTCATACTTCAATCATTTCTTTTCAACTCGCAGGAACTCACAGCACATCAAATAACCGGAATCACAAACATGATCAATAAAAAAAGGCCGTCGTTTCGGACAGCCTTATGTTTTTCCTGATTTACATAAATTAAATTCGTGTAGCCATTAACAGGTTCAGATCGCGGTAAGGCAACTTACAGTAATCTGCTACAAAGCGATTTGTCACACCGCCTTTATACAAATAAGCTGCACTACGCACATGACTATCTTTCCACAGCAATGCATCAATACCACCTTCTTCACCCATATTCAAGAGTATCGGTGTAAAAATATTACTCAAGGCATAAGAGGCTGTACGCGCAACACGACTTGCAATATTAGGTACACAATAATGAACTACGCCATATTTTCTGAATACAGGATCTGAATGATTCGTTACTTCTGATGTTTCAAAACAACCACCCTGATCAATACTCACATCGATCACCACTGAGCCAAACCGCATTTCCGACACCATCTCTTCCGTCACAATAATCGGCGAACGTCCTTCTTTAGAAAGAATCGCACCAATAGCCACATCACAAGTTTTCAATGCCTTCAACAATGCAGCCGGACTTATTACTGAAGTATGTACCCGGCTTCCCAGGTTTCTTTGGATTCGGCGAAGTTTATATACTGAAGTATCAAAAATTTTCACATTCGCTCCCAGACCCATTGCAGCACGGGCAGCATACTCACTAACGGTACCTGCACCAATAATTACTACTTCAGTTGGAGGAATTCCCGGAACACCACCTAACAATTCGCCCTTACCACCGGAAGTATTGCTCAGCAACTCGGAAGCGATCAGGATCACCGTGCTTCCTACAATTTCACTCATCGCCTGAATAACCGGATAGATATTGGTTTCATCACGTAGATATTCATAGGCCAATGCTGTAACGCGCTTCGTGCTTAATTGCTGAATAAAACCTTCCTGCTGCATTCCAATCTGTAGGATCGACATCAGCGCTTGCTTTTCCTTCATGTACTCCAATTCCTTTAACGAAGGAGGAGCCACCTTTAAAATCAAATCAGCTTTAAAAACTGAATCAGGCGAATAGGCGATCTGCGCTCCGGCCTCACTATAATCGGAATCAGTAAAATTGGCATTGATTCCAGCGCCGGTTTCCACCAACACATGATGTCCATGCGCAACCAACAAACCAACTGCATCAGGAACCAGGGGTATCCGGTTTTCCTGGAATGAAGTTTCCCGGGGGATACCTATGAATAAATTCTGACGAAGCTTACCTACCTCGAGTACACTTTCCTGTGGTAACAGAATGCCTTGCTGAGCCAGCGCCGACATTCCGGAAATTCCTTTAGCCATTTTCCAAACTTATATGCCTGTGATTATCCATTGTCAGAATACGCACATCCGTTTTCGGCATGTCCAGTAGTCCGGCAATTTTCTCAGGCCATTCAATAAAGCAAAAATAACCCGAGAATAGATAATCTTCATAGCCTAAATCGTAGGCTTCTTCCTCACTTTTCAACCGATAAAAATCAAAATGGTAAACGGGTGTTTTCCCGGCCGATTCATACTCATTCACAATGGAGAAAGTCGGACTCTGCACCTCCTCCACCACTCCCAATTGTCGACAAATAGCCTTTATCAGGGTGGTCTTTCCGGCCCCAAGGTCGCCATGAAAACAAAGCACCTTATTGGCTCCGCATTGTTCAAGAATTTCCCGTGCGATCTGGTCAAGATCCGACGGATCGGTGCTCAACCAGGACTTCATACCTTACTTTGCAGTGTGATCACAGGAATGATCATTTCTTCAGGCGATATCCCACCATGCTGGAAGGTATTCCTGTAAAAATTGACATAATAATTGAAATTATTCGGATAGGCGAAGAACTTATCACCTTTGGTAAACACATATGTGGTACTCACATTCACCCTTGGAAGAAAAGCATCTGCAGGATTCCTGATCTCCAGCACATCTTTCTTCTCATAATTCAGGTTCTTGCCTTGCTTATAACGAAGGTTGGTATTCGTATTCCTGTCGCCTACGATCTTTGATGGATCCTTTACACGAATTGTTCCATGGTCGGTGGTGATGATGACTTTACATGGGCGTTCAGCAATCCGACGCAATGTCTCAAGCAATGGAGAATGTTCAAACCATGAACGGGTAATTGAACGATACGCTTTTTCATCTTCAGCCAATTCCTTGATCACCTGCATATCAGTGCGAGCATGCGAAAGCATATCCACGAAATTATAAACGATCACATTGAATTTGTTTTGAAAAAGATTGGAGACCTGCTCTGCCAAAGCTTTACCCGCATCGAGATTAGTCACCTTGGTATAGGAAGTTTTATAATTCTTCCGTAAACGTTGCAGCTGATCATTGAGGAAAAACTCTTCATAGTTATTTTTCCCTTCGTCTTCTTCATCGCCAACCCATTTATCCGGGAATCGCTTTTGAATTTCAGAAGGCATCATGCCCGAGAAGATGGCATTTCTTGCATATTGAGTTGCTGTAGGGAGAATACTGCAATAGGTATCTTCCTCCACAATTTTGAAGAGTTCAGAAACGGCAGGTTGTATAACTTTCCATTGATCGAAGCGAAGATTATCAATCAAAATAAAGAAAACAGGATCATCCGATGAATCGGCCAATGGAATCGCTTTGCGACGAATTAAATAGGACGATGTAAGCGGCGCTTTCTCCGGATCCTTTAACCATCCGAGATAATTATTCTCTACAAACTTGCTGAACAAATGATTTGCCTCTGATTTCTGCATCGACAAAATATCATACATCCCCGGATCTTTGGATTGCTCCAACTCAATCTCCCAATACACCAGTTTTTTATAAACATCTACCCACTCATTCCAGCTAAGTTTATCACTTAGTGTCATTCCTATCTGCCGAAATTGTTGTTGGTACCCTTGCGTTGTTTTCTCGCTGATGAGTCGTTTATCTTCGAGATTTTTTTTCAGCGACAACAAAATCTGATTCGGATTTACAGGTTTGATGAGATAATCGGCAATCTTTCCACCGATCGCTTCTTCCATGATAGCTTCTTCTTCGTTTTTGGTGATCATTACCACCGGAACGGAGCTGCGTACATTTTTTATCTGCACCAATGTTTCGAGACCATTTAGTCCGGGCATGTTTTCATCCAGAAAAATAATATCAAACTCTCTGCTCTTGACAAAATCTACCGCATCACGGCCATTCGTAGCTGTGGTTACCTGATACCCTTTGTTCTCGAGAAACATGATATGTGGCTTCAATAAATCGATTTCATCATCGGCCCATAAAATCTGCACTTTTTCCATAATTCGTCTTTTTGGTTACTTTTTTCGCTGCCTGCAAACTTCCGCAAAAGTAGGGCATGCCGCAAATAACGAGCTAATCGGTGATTTATTTCTGAAGAAGCTCTTAAATCTTACTTCTTCTGCAGATTGTCTTCCGCGAATTTCACTCAAGTATATCTGTTTCATGGAGATAAAGGTGTAAATTCGCAGTCCGAAAGTCTAGGCCTTGAACACCAACAAGAAAAAAATATTCAACGACCCTGTATATGGGTTCATCACGATTCCTCATCCGTTGATTTTTGACCTGATCGAGCATCCCTGGTTCCAGCGTTTGCGCAGAATTCGTCAGCTGGGATTGAGTCATATGGTGTATCCGGGCGCTTTGCACACTCGTTTCCATCATGCACTCGGGGCCTTGCACCTGACTACTCAGGCGGTTGAGACACTTCGCTCAAAGGGACATGAGATCACCGACGAAGAAGCACTGGCAGTTGAGATAGCCATTTTGTTGCATGATATCGGACATAGCCCATTCTCCCATGCACTGGAACATAGTATAGTTACCGGTATCAGCCATGAAGCAGTTTCTCTACTGTTTATGGAGCGACTGAACGAAGAATTTGACGGTGCACTTTCAATGGCTATTCAGATTTTCAAAGGCACCTATTCGAAACATTTCCTCCACCAGCTGATCTCGAGCCAACTCGATATGGACAGGCTTGATTATCTCAACCGCGACTCTTTTTACACCGGAGTTTTAGAGGGAAAAATCGGCGCACAGCGAATCATCAAAATGCTCGACATCAACGACGGCAAACTGGTGGTCGAGGAGAAAGGAGTTTATTCGATTGAGAAGTTTATTGTTGCCCGCCGACTGATGTACTGGCAGGTTTATCTCCATAAAACAGTGCTTTCTGCAGAACAATTGCTGGTGAATATTCTACTGCGGGCCAAGGAACTGGTAAATGCAGGAGAAACGCTTTTCGCTACGCCCACCTTCTCCTATTTCCTTCAGAACAATTGCAGTGAATCTGATCTTCGCCAACAGCCGGACCTACTGAATCGCTATGCGCAACTAGACGATTACGATATTTTCTGCTCTATTAAAGCCTGGACCGAACATCCTGACCCTGTCCTGAGCCGACTCTGTAATGGAATGGTTAACAGGAGATTATACAAAATACGGTTACGTAAAGACGCATATCTTCCCGAAGAAGTCACCCCCTATCTCGCCAAAGCCGTCACCGAGTTTAAAATCAGCGACAATGATGCGAAATACTTTGCTTTTCGTGGCTCAATTTCCAATTCTGCCTATGATCCAAGTGGGGAACCTATCTGTATTTTGTACCGTGATGGCAGCTCCACAGAACTCAGTGCAGCCAGTGATCAGATGGAAGTTGCCGTGCTTTCTTCGCCCATTCAAAAGCATTTTATATGCGTCCTGCCCGAACTAATTGATAATAAGTAATTTAATTCGGAATTTTTTCGGGTTTAACATCATCTTAATTGCTAAATTTGCGGGCTGTCATGGAATTTACTGCTCAACAAATAGCGGAACTACTGCAAGGGACTGTAGAAGGCGATGCAAATGTCAAGGTTTCGCGTCTTGCAAAAATCGAGGAAGGCGAACCCGGCTCCCTTACGTTTTTAGCAAACCCGGCCTATACCCCTTACATCTACACCACTCAGGCAAGCATCGTAATTACGAATGCTGATTTCCAACCGGAACAACCGGTGAGCGCCACCATGATACGTGTTGAGAATGCCTATGCCAGCTTTGCCAAATTACTGGAAGTTTACAACACCATTCGTCGAAACAAATCAGGCATTGAAGAAATGTCATTTATTGATCCAAGCGCCACTGTTGGCGAAGGATTATATGCCGGTGCATTTGCCTATATCGGGAAAGATGTAAAAATCGGCAACCGGGTGAAACTCTATCCCAATTCATACATTGGCGATAACTGCGTCATTGGGGACGACACTACTATTTTTGCAGGAGTTAAAATTTACTCGGATTGCATCATCGGTAAAAATGTAACCATCCACTCAGGCGTCATTATTGGTGGAGATGGATTTGGCTTCCAACCAAATTCTGAAAACAATTATCAGAAAGTCGCACAAATCGGAAATGTGATCATTGAAGATCATGTGGAAATAGGTGCAAACAGCACAATCGACCGTGCAACATTGGGAAGTACAATCATTCGCAAAGGGGTAAAACTTGACAACCTCATTCAGATTGCGCACAATGTAGAAATCGGAGAGAATACAGTGATAGCCGCCCAAACGGGAGTGGCAGGATCTACCAAAATCGGCCGGAACTGTATGATCGGTGGACAGGTTGGTATAGTAGGTCATATTCAAATTGCAGACGGAGTTAAGATAGCTGCTCAATCAGGTATTGGAAACAGTCTCACAACACCCAATGAAATTGTACAAGGTTCACCGGCTTTCAATATCAGCGACTACAAACGCAGCTATGTGATGTTTCGCAAATTGCCTGAACTAGAGAAAAAAATACAGGAGCTACAGAAAACCATCAGTGCTTTAAGTTCCTCTTCGTCCTGATTAAAAATCATGAATCAAAAGCAAAGAACAATTAAAAACCCGGTAACCGTTTCAGGAGTAGGACTTCATACCGGTATTAATGTAAACCTGACTTTTAAACCTGCACCGGAAAATCACTGGTTCAAATTCAAACGCATTGACATGGATGGCGCTCCGGTAATTGATGCCGACGCCAACAATGTTGTAGATACTTCCCGCGGCACCACGCTCGAGCAGAATGGTGCACGAATCAACACTACCGAACATGCTTTAGCTGCGCTTGTTGGTCTCCAGCTTGACAATGTAATGATCGAGATTGACGGGCCGGAAGTTCCGATTATGGATGGAAGTTCCGCTCCTTTTATTGCGGCTTTATTGGAGGCTGGCATCGTTGAACAATCAGCAGACCGTGAAGTATATGTGCTGGAAGAAGTTTTATCATTTGAAGAACCTGCACGAAATGTTGAAATGCTGGCTGTTCCAAGTCCGGATTATCGTCTCACTGTAATGGTAGATTATAACAGTCCGGTTTTAGGAACTCAGCACGCACAATTGCATAAAATCGAAGAATTCCAGAATGAGTTTTCACCCTGCCGTACTTTTTGCTTCCTGCATGAACTGGAGTCGCTTGTAAAGCATAATCTCATCAAAGGCGGTGACCTAAACAACGCAATTGTTGTAGTAGACCGTGAGATCAGCCAGGAGAAGCTCGACGATCTGGCCAAACTCTTCAATAAACCAAGTATACAAGTACGTGAAAAAGGCATTCTGAACAATGTAAAACTGCATTTCCAGAACGAGCCTGCACGACATAAATTATTGGACATCATCGGTGACTTTGCACTTGTCGGTATGCATATTCAGGGACATATCCTGGCTGCACGACCCGGCCATTACGCCAATGTGGAATTTGCAAAAACGGTAAAGGAAGCGATTAAGAAAAGCAAGAGCAGCATCCGCAAGTATGATCTGAACGGAACCCCTGTTTGCGACATCAACAAAATCGCATCCATGCTTCCTCACCGATTCCCCTTCCTCCTCGTCGATAAAATCATCGAACGGACGGAAGAGAGTATCGTTGGTGTAAAGAACATCACCATGAACGAGTGGTTTTTCCAGGGACACTTCCCCAACAATCCGGTAATGCCTGGTGTATTGCTGATTGAGGCCATGGCACAAACTGGAGGAATCCTCGTGCTAAACACTGTACCGGATCCGGAAAACTACTGGACTTATTTCATGAAAATCTCCGAAGCCCGCTTCAAACAGAAAGTGAGTCCCGGAGATACTGTTATATTTGACCTGAAACTCATCAGCCCCATCCGTCGCGGAATCTGCCATATGAAAGGCATTGCCGTAGTTGGAGACAAGATTGTGATGGAAGCCGAAATGATGGCACAAATTGTAAAGAAAAGCTAATGTCGAACTCTTTGGCGTATATACATCCGGACGCGAAGATCGGGAACAATGTAAAAATTGATCCCTTTGCCTGCATCCATGGAGACGTGGTTATTGGAGATAACACCTGGATTGGTTCCAATGTGACTATTTTCGACGGAGCCCGTATTGGCAGCAACTGTCGTATTTTCCCCGGAGCAGTGATATCCGCTATCCCGCAGGATTTAAAATTCAAAGGAGAACAGACTACAGCTATTATCGGTGATCATACAACCATACGTGAATGTGTCACCATCAACAAAGGAACAGTAGCGATGGGCCGGACTGAAATCGGTAGTCATTGCTTATTAATGGCCTACGTACACATCGCCCACGACTGCATCATTGGCGATCATGTAATACTTGCCAACTCAGTAAACCTGGCAGGACATGTAACTATTGAAGACTGGGCTATACTCGAAGGATACGTTGGTGTTTCGCAATTCATGCATATTGGAGCACATAGCTTCATTGCCGGACAATCAGGCGTAAGAAAGAACGTACCTCCATTTGTAAAAGCAGCGAGAGAGCCATTAAGTTATGCCGGCATCAACTCCGTTGGACTTGCACGCCGAGGGTATGAAAAAGAAGTAATCGAAGACATTCAGAATATTTACCGCACCATTTTTCAGAAAGGATACAATACCAGCAAAGCGCTATCAATGGTAGAAGAGGAATGTCCGACCTCCGCACACAGGGATCTCATTCTGCAGTTCGTCCGCAGCTCTGAAAAAGGCATCATCCGCGGCTTATCCGGCAGCATGATGAAAACCGAATAATCCGACACCGTGATCCGCATTGAATTAGCAGAAGCAGGAAAGAAATTTCAGGCACAATGGATTTTCAGAAAAATCGAGCTCTCCATTGCCTACCGCGATCGCTACGCCATCACTGGATTCAATGGTTCAGGTAAATCCACCTTACTACAGGTCATTTCCGGCTTTTTATCTCTCACAGAAGGCAAAATTCTGTTTACACGAAACGGCTCTCCATTAGCCGCCGACGAATGGTACAGACAAATATCCTACGCTGCACCCTACCTTGATTTACCGGAAGAGTACAACATGCACGAATTGTTTTCCTTCTATGCATCGTTCAAACCATTCAGTCATCAGATCACTGAGAATGCACTCATAGAAATCACAGGACTCCAGGAAAGCCGGTTAAAACCCATCAAGCATTTCTCTTCCGGAATGAAACAACGCATCAAACTTGCTTTAGCAGTACTCAGTGATGCACCGGTATTACTACTGGACGAGCCTTTATCTAATCTCGATAAAAACGGATTTCTCTGGTACAAAGACCTCATTCAACAGTACACAGCAGACAAAACAATTATCGTCTGCTCCAACAACATTGAAGAAGAGATTTTTTTCTGCGACAAACGCATTGACATCCACCATTACAAGGTGTAATCCTGATGTAAGAAATACGCAGGTTTCCAATTTTCAGAAACCAACAGCGCTATAACTTACAGGGTATAAACTACACCATGAGCAATAACACATCAACTCGCCGAGCGACTCTCATCTTCATCGCAGAGGAAGTATTATTATTAAGTATCGCCATTGCCATGTTTGCACTGGCAAACGGATAACTCAGTCCACCTTATTCAGGAACACATTGAATTCATTCCGCAGGTCGTGGAAAATCCGCTCGAATTGCTCCAGTTTATCCCGCTGTACCGAATGCAGACGTTGAATACCATCAGCAGGTTCTGTTGATTTACCTTCATCAATTGCCTCAATCAGATTTTCATGCTGTTTAAAATCGTGACGGATAATGTCCAGCACTTCTTTCTGACGGATAAACTGATTCTGAAAATGCTCCACCGATGCCATCACCTCTGTCTTACCGCGATTTATCGCCAGCTTTCCGAGATGCTGATTAAAATGTGAGATTTCATCTTTGTAAAAACGAAGGCGATCCTGCCATACATCGTGTTCGTTTTTCATTTCACTGAGTTGTTGTTTAGTATGCATAACCTTATGGGTTTAGTGGTTAACTACAACAAATAAAAAAGGCCATACGTACGTACAGCCCACTATATCCTTATCCGGATCATCAACTCTGGAACATCGAAAATTTTAACGGGGTTCATTTGGCATTATTTCTATGTAAATATACTATCGAAAATGCCGGACCGGGCGCCTGTTGAAAATTATTTCTTCTTCACAAACCGATAGCCACCCTTTTCTGCACCCCAAACCTGCACTCCTTCGGCATTAAAACCCCGATCCCAGCTCAACAGCATGAATTCAGACAACTCCACCTCCGAAGTAGCATAAGAAGCACCGCGCAGATCACTTGGACAAGACTTCGCACCGGTAGCACCGACAAACCCGCCCTTTGCATCGTCCCAATGGAGAACTACCGCACAACCATCCTTCAGTTGCAGGCTATCGACCGACAATACCGCCACTGCTTCAGGATGACCTGCAAATCGCAAAGGATCCGCCAACATATATATAGCACTCTCATAAACATTCTCTCCTGTTTTCCTTACCCGATATACACGCTGACGATAGGGTTTATCCTTTTTCGAAGCCATTGCCTGCTCCACATATAGCCAGGCTTCCCTCTTCTTCTCCGGCCAAATCCGAACAATTTCCAGACGGATATCAAAATAAGCTGTATCGGATTTCGACTGCTCCTCACTTGAAAACGAGCCGGTCATCCACGACACCATTTGCTCACTTCGATCCTGCCCCATCAGCCAGGCCGATTGAAGTATAAACAGACACACCAACCACGTTCTTTTCATATGAATATGTATAATAGCTTGTTGATTTCGGACAAAAATACAGAAATAACAAAGGGATAAAATGTAGTTTTTTAGACTTGACAGACCCCAAAACACCCTCATTCAGCATAAAAACCAGCGTAATCCTTACGACTGTTTTTCCAACTAAATCCTAAGCAAGAAAAGTCAATCCTCCTCTGAAAAGGAAGATTTACGCCTTCAGTACAATCACACCAACAATCAGGAAATCTTACAGAAGTGCTGCTATGCAAGAGAAACCTTTCTTAATGGGAAGTTCCCGATGTAGTTTGCCATTATCAAATCAACTAAGTAATGCAGCGACAAATCAGATTACTCATTAAAGGAACTTTCATCGCCGCTATAGTAGCGATGAGTATCCAGCAAGCTGACGCTCAGGTATCGGTAACACGTAAATACAGGATCATTGCCTATAAAACAGGGCAACCTCAAACGTTCAGTATTTCCAACGAAGTAGATATTGTACCGGCAATGACCATTTATATCCCCAATACATTTACCCCAAATGGCGACGGACTCAACGACACCTTTGGCGTAGCCGGAGAGGCCATCAAGGATTTCAAGATGCAGATCTTCAACCGTTGGGGACAGCTCATTTTTGAAACATCCAATGCCAACGACAGATGGGACGGAACTTTTCTTGGCGACAAAGTACCAATGGGCACCTATGTATATAAGGTAACCGCCTCCTCACCAAATGGTATGCGCCAAAACAAGGAAGGAAATGTCAATGTAATCATGTAAATAACTGACTAATTGGAATTTAAGTAAAAACACATAACCAACAGCAATGTCCCTCTTGATTTTAGCCTATCTGTTCAGAAGATTTAACTGGGGACTTAAACTTGAAGCTGCTTTTCCTCAATCCCGCATAACCCATATGGCGAGGCGAATGGGATTATATTAATAGGTGAACTAACCATTTTGATTGGTTAAAAACAGCCCTGGCCTTGGGTGAACGTGCTCCATTTTTAAGCCAATGTTACCAAATACTTTGGGCGAACATTCTAAATTCAGTGGCGAATATCTTCAAAAGTTTGGTCAATCGCATTTTTTTATTGACAATCAAAATTTTTTATTACTGATAATCAACAACTTACAATAGAGCGTCTGACCAACTGTTGTAGATACCAACTTCCACACTATATTTGGACAGCACGGAATAAAAACGCAAGTCTTTTACTAGTTTAAAAAAGACACCCTTCGCGGGGTGCGAAATTGTATTGCCCAATTCAAACCAAACACAAACACCAAAACAAAATGAAACTTAAAATGATGAATAGACTTCAGGTCTGGCTATTCGTAGCTGGCTTCGTAAGCAGTACCATTCTAAGTTTTTCGGTTAAAGCACAAAACTGGACACCCAGACATTACTGGACTTTTAACGGCAGCAACGCGCTGTCGGACTCGACTGGAATTGCAGCTTTAAACCCTTCTTATTTTCAATCAACATATACTATCAGCAACGCTCAGTCGAATGCCGGTGTAGGAAAGTATTTAACTTTAACTAAAACCTCGAAAGCGATTACGAGCAATGTGCCGTTTTCACCTGACAGTGGTCTCACCTTTGAATTATTGTTCCGTCCGGGAGCAAACATCAATGAAGTAGTACAATTAGTAACACGTCGTGATGGTGCAATCAGTATTCGTTACTGTTTCCCATTTTTCCGCTTCACAACAAAATCAATTCCAACAGGATCAAGCACTGCGGTTACTGATAACTGGGATTTGGAACTGGAAGGAATCGGAAGAGGTACATACGGATACTACATGGATGGCAACTGGCATCATCTGGTATTTAAATACAATGCAAAAACCGGAGTGAAAGAAATCTGGGTAGACGGACAGCTTCCATCTGGATTTTCCAAAACACTTACACCGGGAGTAATTCCACCCAACGCATCCAACACAGCAAGTAACATTATCGATCTGAACACCAACACTGCATATTACCAATATGTAGGTGATATGGATGAAATCGCATTGTATACTTATGCATTGCCGAATAACCAGATATATAAACATTACCAGGATTTCACACAAAAGAAATCTTATACGTATGCAAATTCTACAACAGCACCTCCAACTGCGGCTCCAATTACCGCAGGACTGGACATGAATGAATTTGCGCCAGGTCATCCGACACCAACCATTGATGCTGTTACTCAATTAAAGTCATTCCCTGCTGCACGGAATAAACCATCCTCTACTCTTTTCCCCAACTACATGGTGTTTAATCCTGCGCATATTGCAGGGTATATGACCGCTACTACCACTCAGGCAGTGCAGGTACAGAAATCAAAAGAAGTACAAACGGAACTGGTGAAGAACTTCAACTATGCGTTGATGCTCACCAGCAATACAACACGTTATTCCTCTTTTGGTGACACGACAGATTTTGATGGAGCATGGATCAAAATGGCTAATCAAAATCCCTCCTGGAAAGTAACAGCCAATACCTACTGGCCACAACTGAGTCCACGAGTAATCGGTAAAACCTCGTCCGACCCATATATTGAAAGCAAGACTTTACCATCCAACAGTTATTTAAGAAACAGTGCCGGACAATTTCTTGATCAATATGGAAACGTTACTACTTCATTAAAATCTGTAAGCCCTGAGAGTCCACTTGATTCTTTCAAACTTGATGGACAAACACAGAAATTCTATCTGCAGCAACTCTTAGGCAAACTCACTCGTCCACTTGATCTGATTTTCGAAAACGGTGAAGTTATTCCGAACTGGCAGGATGTTGCATTACAACGTGACCCAACAACCACTGCTGCATATAACGCCAGTGGACTCAGCACATGGAAGAAGTATTCCAGCCGCGGAATGAAGCGTCTGACTACGGGCTACATGAATGAGTGGAGAACAACTACCGGACTCACCAACACACGTATTTACCATTACTACCTGAACGGTCACCCTGTTTATGCATGGGACTGGGCGGAGACAAGAACATTGCAATCATTTACAAATAATCAGTATTATTCTTCCAATGATATTTACATGCAATGGCCTTCAAACTGGAGATACTGGAGCGGCGCAGCGCATGGATGGCAGTTCATGATTGAAGGACGTCATGAAGAGATCTCATTAGGCGATAAATTATTTTCTCCAGTAGTTTGTCCGGGTTGGAACAACAACGAAGAAATTATTCCACGTCCGGCACAATGGCTTGGCTTCCTGAAAGCAGTCGGCATGGCTGGTGCAGAAAACTTCGGATGTGGTTATTTCGTAACCAACACACCATATCAGTTACCCGCCAATTATGTTTGGCAGATGGCGATCCCCGGATATGCTCAGGCAGTTGCAAGCCGTTACGACGACTTATTCTCCAACGGAATTCTCATGACAGGTGATGTACCACAAAGTGCATCAAGTGGAAATGGAAAGCCTGGATATACATTCTATGGCGGAGATATTCGTAAATTGATTGTTGCCCGCAAACACAATTCACTCGCACGTTATGCGATTACCGGCACTATTCAGCCAAACTCCAACATGGTAGGTAATGCAGAACTCGAAGGCGATGCGAAAATCACCATTGACGGAAACACCTTAACATTTAAAGTACGTCGTCAGGGAAGTACATATATCTATGACCGCACCAATGCAGCATCTCCGGTCTTCTATCAGTTAGATGCATGGCATGAAGCAAGTCACCCATACTATTGGAGCAAGACCTTTAACCTGGAAGCAGAGATCTTCGACAACACCAATACCAACATCGAACTCAAAACTTCTGTACCTGCAGGAACTACAACTGGCGATTACCGCAACTATACCACTTACGTAACATTCAAAACTGTATCACCTGTTGAATACAACTTCGTGCCACGTGGTACATCATCTGTTACTCACTATGTATGGGTAAAAGCACGTAGCCGCGGAGGAGTAAACACAGGCTTCACTATTAACCTGGATGGTACTACCTCACACAGTGTAACCTGCGTTAGAGATACTAACTGGGTATGGTACCGTTACGATGCTACCTCTGGTCAACAGATGACCTATACGAGTCTGACAGCTGCTGCGCACAAAATGACTTTAACTCCAACAAATACATACCTGGAGATTGACCTGATTACTGTTACTCCTACTTCCGGAAATGTATACCCTGCATTTGCAGCACCATGTAACACAACTGCGGTAGCTACAATTACTCCAAATGGTGCTACTACTTTCTGCACAGGAGGTTCAGTAACATTATCTGCAAACAATGGAACATCTTACCTTTGGTCAAACGGTGCAACATCACAGTCGATTTCTGTTTCTACCAGCGGAAACTTCACTGTTACCGTAACAAGTGCCGGAGGTACTGCGGTATCATCACCAAC
>JAGOJO010000162.1 GCA_017995075.1 Bacteroidia bacterium
GTAGCAGGTGGAGGCGGACTTGCTCCTTTAACTTATCTCTGGAGTAACGGCGATACATTAACAACAATCGATACACTCGCTGCCGGTGGTTATCAGTTAACCATCACTGATGCTAACGGATGTACACTCGATAGTCTCTTCGATTTAAAAGATACTTCAGCAATCGTCATTGCGGTGAATGGTTCTGATACCTTCTGTCAAGGTGATACTACAATACTGAGTGTTGATTATTATGCCGGTGTAAGTTATCAATGGCTCTACAATGGAAATCCATTGGCGAATGATACAACGAATCAGTTAGTCGTAACAACAGGCGGTGATTATGAAATCCTCGCGACTTCCGGTTGTGGTCCATTCAACGATGGCCCGGTTACAATCACGGTGAACACATTGCCGGTGGTTGATGGCGGATCAGATGCCACCATTACCTGCGATTCAGTATTGACACTCTCGGCTACCGGTGCATTAAATTATAGCTGGACACCTTCCGCACTCTGTACAACTCCTGATCAGGCTACCACTGATATCAGTGCCGATGTAACAACAACGTTCATTGTTGTGGGTACTGACGGAAACGGATGTAGCAGTCTGGATACAGTGATCGTAACAGTGACCTGCGATACACTCTTTGTTCCGTCCGGGTTCTCACCAAATGGCGACAATGTCAACGACTTCTTCGTCATCAATCAAATCGATAAATATCCAAATGCCAACCTGAAGATTTTCAATCGCTGGGGATCGCTGGTATTTGAGATGGATAAATATGACAATACCTGGAATGGCTTCTCCAACTCTGATCTTGTACGGGTAGGAGAGGAGCTTCCGAACGGAACGTATTACTATGTCCTTGATCTTAAGGATGGAAGTACTCCGCTGAACGGTTTTGTGATACTCCGACGATAATCTATTCTCTCTCAGGTTAAAACCCCGCTTGTTGTAATGACTTGCCGGGGTTTTAAATTTTTATACCTGACGCCCTTTTGGTAACTTTGTCCGCCCACAGGCAGAATTACTATGAAGATATCGTACAATTGGCTCCGGCAGTTCATTGAAATGCCCTATTCACCGGAAGAACTTTCACAGGCGCTTACCGATTGCGGACTCGAGGTGGAGCATCTCAGTTTTTGGGAGAGCATTCCCGGCGGACTTGAAGGCATCGTGATTGGAAAAGTGCTCACTTGCGAGCGTCATCCGAATGCAGATAGATTGAGTGTGACTACAGTGAACGTTGGTGATGGAACTCCTCGCCATATCGTTTGTGGTGCACCTAATGTGGCGGCCGGTCAAACGGTAGTGGTGGCATTGCCCGGTGCTAAGTTATATCCTGCCGGTGGTGAGCCTTTCGAAATTAAGAAGTCTAAAATTCGTGGTGAGGTTTCTGAGGGGATGATTTGTGCAGAAGATGAAATTGGTTTGGGAACTTCTCATGCCGGTATTATGATTCTTCCCGATAATCTGGAGGCAGGGAAACCTGCTGCGGAATATTTTAATATCAGCAAGGATTGGATTTTTGAAATTGGTTTAACACCGAATCGTGCAGATGCTGCTTCTCATCTGGGAGTAGCGCGTGATATAAAAGCATTGTTGTCCCGAAGCACGAAAGCTGCAATATGTTCTCCTGATCTACGGGATTTTCGGGAAGGAAATGGTACCAATAGTATTGCTGTTGAGATCAGCGATGCAACGGCTTGTCCACGGTATTCAGGACTCGAAATCCGCAATGTAAAAGTGGGTTCTTCTCCTGAATGGTTGCAGCATAAGTTGAAGAGTGTGGGCATGCGTCCGATTAACAATGTGGTGGATATTACCAATTATGTGATGCTGCATCTCGGACAACCATTGCATGCATTTGATGCTGCGAAAATTCGTGGTAAAAAAATAATTGTTGGCAATTTACCGAAAGGTACTGTCTTCACAACGCTGGATGAAACTCAACGCAAGCTGGAAGGTCATGAGCTGATGATTTCTGATGCAGAAGGCGGTCTTTGTATTGCCGGTGTTTTTGGAGGAATGGAATCTGGAGTGACAGATAACACCACTCATCTCTTCCTGGAGAGCGCTTATTTCCATCCGGTGCATGTACGTAAGTCAGCCAGAGCGCATGGTTTGCATACTGACTCATCGTTTCGCTTTGAACGCGGGACCGATCCGAATATGACGGTTCATGCGCTCAAGTTGGCCGCTATTCTTATTGCAGAAATTTGTGGCGGAGAAGTGGTTGGCTCAATGACAGATATTTATCCTGTTCCGGTTGAGCCTACCAAGGTTTCATTGAGTTTTGATTACCTGAAGACTATCATCGGCGATGAAATTCCACGTCACGATGTAATGGATATTCTGGAGAGCCTCGGTATTACAATTGAAGAAGATCAATCCGATTGGCTCTTGCTGAAAGTGCCGCCGTTTAAAGTAGATGTAACACGTCCCGCCGATGTGGCAGAGGAAGTGCTGCGCATTTACGGATATAACAATATCGACTTACCGAAAAAGATCTCCATTACACCCGGCAAAATCCGCAAACCTGATCCGGAAGAAATCACCGATCGCGTTTCCACGTTTTTAGTGGCGAATGGTTTCCGCGAGATTTTAACGAATAGCCTCTCTCGTCTGGCACATACCGAAGTAATGCAACTGCCCGAAGGTATAGAGCCCGTGACCGTGCTGAATCCATTGTCGAATGATCTGGCTTTGTTGCGGCATCAGATGTTGATGACCGGACTCGAAACGATTTTATATAACATCAACCGCAAGCAGAAAGAACTCCGTTTATTTGAATTTGGGAAGACATATGCGAAATCAAAAGGCCGTTATTTCGAAGAGCATCATCTGAGCGTTTGGCTTACCGGTGATGTGAATGGTGAACACTGGAAAGGAAAGAGCGCTTCGTACGATATTTATTATCTGAAGTCTGTTATCGAAAATCTGTTTATCGCCGCAGGAATTCCTTCCAGACAAGAGCTGACGATCAAAGAGGAAGAAGTGGCTGGAATGGAGTATGCAGTTTCCTGGTATTCCGGTAAAACGATGCTCGGTGCGGCAGGACTTGTGAAAAAACAAGTGCTAAAATCAAGTGATATTCAACAACCTGTATGGTATGCCGATATTCGTTTTGATTCATTGTTGAAGGTGTTGAATACTGCTGATAAAGTGGTTCCCGGTCCGCCGAAGTTCCCTGAGGTGCGTCGTGACCTTTCCATGTTACTCGATCGTAAAGTGGCGTACAGTGAGCTCGAGAAAATTGCCTATGCGTCAGAGCCAAAACTCCTGCGCGGTGTCAATTTGTTTGATGTGTACGAAGGTGATAAGATTGAAGCCGGTAAAAAATCGTATGCAATGAGTTTCCTTTTGCGCGACGATGAAGCGACCTTGCAGGATAAGCAGATTGATGTAGTAATGGATAAACTGATGAAGCAGTTTGAATCCAAACTTGGTGCGGTGATCCGGAAAGGGTAGGACTTCCTATCGAACAACCAGCTTTATACTGCGGGTTTCTGTATCTGTATGGAACGTTGCCATGTAAGTACCGGCTGCGAGCGAATGATTGACATTGAACAGATCGGTGATAAATCCGTTTTCATCGGGTGTCCACGTTTCGGTGAAGATCATTCTTCCGCTTAAATCGTAGAGTGTAAAATTCAGATCTCCTTTTACTCCTTCCGCTTTTATAACCTGTAAAGTACCATCTCCCGGATTCGGATAAACAGTTGCCGAAAATCCTTTTCCTGATTTCTTCGGTAAGGCGATGCTGTTAGAGACTGTTCGCGTGCCGTCGATATCATATTGAGAGAGTCGATAGTAAAGAATTGAAGCCTCGTGGTCAATGTCTTTGAATTTGTAGGAGGAAGGAATGTTTGTTGTTCCGTTTCCTGATACTGTTCCTCTGCGCTCAAAAATCTTTCCATCGAAACTTCGCTCGATATCAAAACGATCGTTGTTCTTTTCGGAGAGGGTGTTCCAGAAGAGTTGTATTTCATTGTCGGCTCTGTAGCCGGTGAAGCCAATCAGGTTGACAGGCAATGGCGATGAAACCACAATAAAGAACCAGGCGGTGTCGCAGAGCGGATAGTTGTCGCAGGTTACATA
>JAGOJO010000071.1 GCA_017995075.1 Bacteroidia bacterium
ACCAGGTAAGCTTCGAAAAGGGATTCGGAACTGCAGGCAACGATGAAGCCTATGCAATGTGCAAAACTGTGGATGGGGGCTGTGTGCTGGCCGGGCGAAGCAATGGCTTTGGGACCAATTACGACGTGTATATTGTGAAATTTGACTCCCTTGGCAATGTAGTTTGGCATACCAACCGACCTGTGTTGGTAGATGATGTGGCCTATGCCGTTCAGGAAGCATCCAATGGTGATATTCTGGTTGCAGGAAATGCCCGCACCTTTGGAACCGCTGTTGGTTCTGATATTTTTCTCTTGCGTTATGATGCCTCTGGTAATTTTTTATGGCAACAACAGTTTGGGTTGTCAACAGTAGATGAGAGTTGTACGGAAATGCTGGCCTTACCCAATGGGAATATCATGCTGGTAGGTAGGGTAAAAAATGGTGCTACCTACGACGGCCAAATTTTAATCACCGATGGTATGGGCGATTTGTTGTCTACGAAAGTTTATGGGATTGATGGAGATGAGTCGTTCACCGATGCCGTGTTATCCATCGATAATAAGGTGCTGCTATGCTCCCGTTCCGGACTTGGTGTTTACCGCAATGTATGGTTGTTGAAAACAGATTTTAATGGTGATACACTCTGGACAAAACGATATCCTACAACCATGCCCAATGTGGATGTGGCTACTCTTACTCAAACAAACAATGGAACAATTGCATTGGTTGGATCCGAGTATTATAATGCTAGTTCACAGCGGTCGTTTTATATTGCTGCAGATTCAACGGGTGTGGAAATAACCAGAGCTAGTTCCGGATTAGTGTATGATACACCTACTGATGCAGTGGTAATGAGTGGTGGAGGATTCGTATATGGATCAAGTTATATCAATACTTTTAATCACTTCGGTATGCAGATGTGTGATTTGATCGGAGGCAGTCCGGGATACTGGCGACATCTGGAAACAACCGTTTATGAAGGAGGTTCTTATCAGTCAGGGTTTGCTTATGCGATGTGTAGTGATTCGATGATGTATTGGCCTGATGATGTCTACTGGCTTGCCGGCTCCACACGACTTTCCGGTTTCGGGCAGAGTGATTTTGCATTGGTGCGGTCTGTGAATGGACATACGAAGTCCCAATTGAATGCGCCCGTAATCACAGCACCAAATATGTATTCGGGCGGTTCAGCCTTAGTTGATATTGTAGATATATGCAAAGGAGATTCGGTGCAGCTTACTTTGGTTTCGAATAAAAAGGCTATGCAACATTGGTTCCGTACCAGTACGGCAGATGTGAATCTTTCTACCGATACTACCCTTTGGGTGAAAACTTCGGGGATATATCTTCTGGTTGCACAGGATGCGGATAGCAATATCTGGACTTCCAACTTTATCAAAGTGAATGTGCAGGATACAGCTATTTCAGCAGTAACTGCAAGTGGTCCTCTGAATTTTTGTGCTGCACAGGGTAATTCACTTTCACTGTCAGTTGCGCAGTCCATAAACGCTTCTTTTCAATGGTACCTCAATGGAAACGCTTTGACCGGTCAAACTTCTCCATCAATTAATGTGTCACAGTCCGGAAGTTATTATTGTGTTATGTCGAATACCTGTGTGATAGACACCTCTTCGGTAAGTGCAACGAATATTGCTGCTCCTCCAGATACCGGATGGGGCTGGGGGACAGGAGGAGTGTTCCTTGTGCACAATTTATGTGATCCCGCTTATACAATGTCGCTCACTGTTCCTCCAAATCCGGGTTCAACAATTCAATGGTATAAGGATAGTGTGCTGGTGCAATCAGGTGGTACAAGTTATCAGGCGCAGGATACAGGATATTTTTGGGTAGTAATGTCCAATGCCTGTGGTACTAATCAGCTGGGACCTATTCATGGAATTCATTCCCGGAGTGATCAACCTATAGTGATTGCAGGGAATTCTGCTTTCTGTGAAGGGTATGGATCAGCAACTTTACAGGTTCAGTCGCAATACAATAATCCTGTTCCGCCATTTCAATGGTATCGAAATGGATCTCCGGTTTCCGGTGCCACCAATAGCACTTATGTGGCAACAATTGCCGGTAATTACACGGTAGAATACAATGATCCGATATGCATTTTCCCTCAGTTTTCTCTGCCTATAAACATCGGATTACCTCATCCCACTACCCCGAATCCATTTATTATTTCTGCAACCGATACGTTGATTTGTGGAGATACGGTTTATCTTACAGCCCCTTTCGTTCCCGTAATTTATAATTCACAATATCGGTGGATGGTCAATAATAGCTGGGTAGGCTCCGGACCAACATTAATGCGTACCGGTTCGCAGGCGGGAACATACCGATTGGTTATTTACAATGCATGTGGAGATTCTGTAGCAGCATCCCAAAATACAATCACGATTTCGAACTATCCGCAAACACCAACGCTGACTCAATCGGCCAATGTGCTTTGCCAGTTACATGACTCTGTTGAACTTTCTATTACGAATTACAATCCCAATTACCAGTATGAATGGAGGCATCAACAGGCATCAGGACCTGTAATCGGAACGGATTCTTCCATCTGGGTAAGTCAGAGTGGTGCTTACTTCTGCAGATCATTGGTTGGTGCTTGTAGCGCAGGATTTGGACTTGAGTTTGTGAGAGATACTTTATTATTTGGATTTATCGTCAATCCAATCAGCTGCGATTCTTTATGCTCAGGAAGTATTGATTTGAATCCTGCTGGTCTGCCTCCTTACTATAGTACCTGGAGCCATGGTGTGGCAGGGTTTGGGACAGATTCTTTAACGAACCTTTGTCCTGGATCCTATTCAGCACTCGTTGTTGATTCGGCGGGTTGTAGCGGGAGTTTTAGCTATGTAATTTCGCAAACATTACCTGTTGTAGCAACTTATAGTGTGGTGCCACCATCACCGGGTTTATGCGATGGTCAGTTAACTGTGAACACTGCCGGAGGTTTGCCGCCATTTCTGGTGAATGTGACTCCTCCTTTAAATCCGGGTTTATGTGATTCAACCATGTATACTATTTCAGTGGTTGATTCAAACGGCTGTCAGTGGCAGGATACTTATCTGACGTATTCAGATAATGATTCCGTATGGCCGGGTGATGCGAATTACGACGGAGTGGCGAATAATTTTGATGTGCTGGCATTAGGACTTGCCTATGGAAAAAATGGTCCGGTGCGTGCCAATGCCAATCTTTCCTGGACACCGCAGTTTGCTCTGGACTGGTCTGATAAAATATTTGGTAGCCTGGATGTGAAGCATGTTGATACTAATGGTGATGGCGTAATAAATATCTCTGATACCGCTGCTATTTTGCAGAACTATGGTGCAACGCATCAGCGATTGATAGAGTCTGGCTCAGGTATCGCTCCGGATGTGTTTGTTTTGTTAGACGATGATTCACTCGGCAGAAATGAACCGGATACTGCAGAAATACATATTGGAGATGCTATCAGCGGAGTAAGCAATCTGTATGGAGTTGCCTATACCATTGCTTACGATACTGCACTCGTTCAATCATCATCTGTGCAAGTGGAGGCGGTTGATTCATGGTTTGCTGATCCTGATGTGAATGCAATCATTTTTACTACAACCTATCTGCCTCTTACCGGAGTAGTTGAAGTGGCAATGAGTCGTACAAATCTTACTCCTCGAAGTGGAGCAGGAATGGTGGCGCGTTTAATTTATCGTACAGCAGCAAATGTTCCGCAAGCTGTCAATCCTTCTGCCTGGCAGGTGGCGAATGTTCTTGCGTATGATCACAATGGAATTCAGATGGTGATGGGTGGTGATTCTACTCCGTATGCGGTGTACAATGTTTCAACCGGTATTGGCGACTTACAATCTGCCTCTATGTGGAGACTGGAGCCTAATCCCAACAGTGGAATGGTTCGTGTTGTTTCCTCAGGTATCGACAGGTACATCATTCGCAACCTTGTTGGGCAAGCTGTCAAGGAAGATCGGATTCATTCAACCCGGGAATATCTTGACTTGTCGTTGATGAGTGATGGAGTCTACTTATTTGAAGGATACCAGGGAACGCAAAAAGCCGGCATCATGAAAATGGTGTTGAGCAGGTATTAAAACTTGTTGCTGAATGTACGTGGTAGTGACGATGAGTTTATAAATCCCAAACACTGCCGCGCTTCTGTTCGGCCATCATGAGTCTGATCTTTTTCAGAAATCCCATGATCATGTAAAGGATGATGGGTGATCCAACAGTCAGACACGAAGCGTAGATGAAAAACATGCGGATGTTTGCGGAGGGAATGCGCAGTTTCTCTCCCCACCATTCGCAAATTCCGAAGGCTTGACGTTCAAACCAGGCTTTTACTGGATCAATAGCTCGCTGCATGTTGAAGTAGTTGTTGTCCGATGCCGCAATTTACACATTTTTTGTAATCGCAGTAGTTTTTTTTCAGATGGAGCTGTCCTTGCGTTTGTCCGGAATGGCTGGCGTACCATCCGGCGTCCTGGAACTGACGAATGATGCGGTTGTTTTCAGGGGGACATTTCTCCATCCAATAAACAGCTTTATCGCAAAGAATCGGTATTTGTTGCTTTCTGCCGTAAAAAAAGAGGAAGGGAATAATTGCGTTAATCACTAAGGTATGGATGGCGTCTTTACCAAGCTTCTTCGGATATGATTCAGAGGGTACGCCAAAACGATAATGTTGGTACCAATAATCAGAGGCACTGATGTCGAGTAATGTTACCAGATCGATAAGTTCAATGCTGCTGATTATCCGGTCGAGCAGGTATTCATGATTGTTATGCAGTGTGGCAAATTGGGAGATGCGTAGTGTGGGGAAGTTTACCGGGCGGAGTCCTCCGAACTTCCATAGATGAGGCGACAATGGCTGAAGATGATATTTATGACGAAAGAACCGATACTGGCGCTTCAGTCGCTCGGCATAAGGATCTGATGGCTGGGGTGGGAGTAGTCCGGCTTGCCCGAAAAGAAATGCTTCCAGGTCTTCCGGTTGCTGACGGTGCCTCATCAGCATTTCATAGGGCAACGACTTCACAAGCAACTCGAAAGGAATTGCATTAATCTTAAAACCGAAGGCTCGCGCTAACATACGATAAAACGCTTCCGGCCACGATTTCCCACATTGAAGATAGATTTCCTCGAGATCATTGAAGCGTGTTTCGAGGCGTTCCGTCAGCATCCGGTCAAGTACCAGCGTGCGTTGGACAAGAGAGATGTGATGAAGCTGACGGCTGCAGGGAATGAATGGAGAGTTGCTTAGCAAGAGTGCGGCATATTGTTCAATATACTGATGAGGATAACAGCCGTTCATTATCAAAGTCGGAATCGGACTACCATCCATACGCCGTATAACTACATCTTCCGACTGAACAGCATGCAGAATGATATTGTCATACGATAAATCGCCGGTATGATGATGCTTAAACCAATCGCTTGATTTGGTATGGATCTCCACATTCCCCGCCCAGATCATATTGTCAATACGTAAACGGGCATTGAAAAAATCCGGACCGCTTTCAAAGTTTCTGTAGCCGGGATGTAGGATTTCTATGGAATCACCATTCGTGAGACGTAAATCGGATTTTAGTAATAATCTGTTTTGCCAGATGTAATAGAGAAAGTCTTCATTTATCATCCGGCAAAACTACAGTGGCGAAAATCTGTAGTCGTATAATAAATGTTTGTATCCGTTTAGTTTTTTTTCGGCGCTAATCAGAGGGTGAAATTGGCAGGAATGGGTTTAAACCCGCTGCAAAGTTAAAATGCGCAGGAGAGAATAGTCGTAAAATAAATGATTGTATCCGTTTAGTTTTTCATCGTTGACGGTCTTCCCATTTCCCGAATAAAGTTTCCAGCTTTTTGAATCTATAATCGAAGATAGATCGCACCTCTCTGTTTATATAAAGAAGGTTTGCTATTTGGCCGATCGGACCCAGAGGAGTTTTGTAGTGAACGATATCTTTCATCTCGACGCCTCCTTCAATCTCCTTGAAAAAATGCTGATGATGCCACAGTGCATAAGGACCAAACCGCTGCTCATCTACAAAAAAGTGCGGAGCATTAACATGTGTGATTTCTGTTACCCATTTCATCGGAACACCCGGCAATGGTTTTAGAAGGTATGAGATAATCATACCTGCATGCATTTTCTCTCCCTCTTTAAAACCGGAAAGAATCTTAAAGGTCATATGAGGAGGAGTGATATCTTTCAGGTTACCGGGACAAGAGAAAAAATCCCAGGCTTGTTCCAGGGAGATCGGAAGACGTTGTATTGTTTCGAGGGTTTGCATATTGGACTATCTGCTGACTACAACAATAGGTTTGGTGTTTAGTTTATCTGCCGTTGTTCGCAAACGTTTTTTGTATCTTTTTTCGTATTTATTGGATTTTTAGTTGAATTTTCAACTTTTCAGCCTGATTTTCACCTGTATTTCTCTTCTCGGACAACCCGTAATCAATTGAATTGCATGGTAATAGTGTTTTTTGGTGTGATGATTTTATACCTTGTTTCACTTTTGTTACCGATGGGGTCTTTCTTTGTTTTAATTTTGCAGAAACTCCCCTATCAATGGCGCCCATCAGCACAACAACGGTTCGTTATGTATTCGTAACCGGAGGTGTTACCTCTTCTCTCGGTAAAGGTATTATCTCCGCTTCTCTTGCTAAATTATTGCAATCCAGGGGGTATCGCGTGACGATTCAAAAGCTGGATCCATATATTAACGTTGATCCGGGTACTTTGAATCCATATGAACATGGTGAGTGTTTTGTAACCAATGATGGAGCGGAAACGGATCTTGATCTTGGCCATTACGAGCGTTTTTTGAATACGCCTACTTCACAGTCGAACAACGTTACTACAGGACGAATCTATCAAACAGTAATCAATAAGGAGCGTGAAGGAGCCTATCTTGGTAAAACGGTACAGGTAATTCCACATATCACCGATGAAATCAAGAGAAGAATTAAACTTCTTGGTGAAACCGGCGAGTACGATATTGTTATTACGGAGATCGGTGGAACAGTAGGTGATATCGAATCATTGCCTTATATCGAGTCTGTTCGACAGATGATCTGGGAGATGGGCTCGTCGAATACTGCAGTAATCCATCTGACATTACTACCTTATCTCTCCACCACAGGAGAATTAAAAACCAAGCCGACTCAACACTCCGTAAAGATGTTGCTCGAGTATGGTATTCAGCCGGATGTGTTGGTATGTCGTACCGAGAAGCCGATGTCGAATGATTTGCGCCGGAAGATTGCGTTATTTTGTAACGTGAATATCAATGCGGTAATTGAATCTATTGATGCTTCTACTATTTACGAAGTTCCGTTGCTGATGTTGAAGGAACAGCTCGACAAAGTGATTTTGAATAAATTGAAATTGCCATTAAAGCATGAGCCGGATATCACTGCATGGAAAGACTTCCTCGGTAAATTGAAGAATCCTGTTTTTGAAGTGCGCATCGGATTAATTGGGAAATACATCGAGCTGAAAGATGCATATAAGTCGATTGCAGAAGCTTTTATTCATGCAGGTGTAGCAAACGAATGTAAAGTGAAACTGGAGTGGATTCACTCGGAAAAAATTGATCCGGACAATGTGAAGTCTCAGTTAGGTTCACTGAATGCAATCCTCGTAGCTCCGGGATTTGGAGAGCGTGGTATAGAGGGGAAAATCACGGCTATCCGTTTTGCACGTGAGAATAAAATTCCATTCCTGGGTATCTGTCTTGGAATGCAGTGTGCTGTTGTAGAGTTTGCACGAAACGTTCTCGGCTTCTCTGATGCACATTCCTCTGAAATGAAACCTGAAACCGGACATCCGGTGATCGATATGATGGAAGAGCAGAAGGAGGTAACGCACAAAGGTGGTACCATGCGTCTCGGTGAATATCCATGCCAGATTACCAAAGGAAGTAAAGCCTACCAGGTGTATGGAAAAACAAAAATTACAGAACGCCATCGCCATCGTTATGAATTCAATAACCGTTTCCTTGCTGATTTTGAAAAGGCAGGAATGATTCCTTCCGGAACGAACCCTGAATCTGGACTGGTTGAAATTGTTGAGTTAAAGAATCACCCCTGGTTCATTGGTGTTCAGTTTCACCCGGAGTATAAGAGTACTGTATTAAATCCTCATCCACTCTTTGTGCGATTTGTAAAAGCAGCTCTCGATAAATCGAATGGAACGTTAATGGATGCCCGGTCAGACATCTCTGCCGGAACCTATGTTGGATAAATACCTGTCTGTAATTGCGCCTCTTACAGTCAGGAATTGTATTTTTGCGCCCTAAATTTCCCTGAATGGATCGTCAGTCAATGATCGGGCTGTTTCTTATCGGCCTGATTCTCATAGGTTTCTCAATATTCACTGCTCCCAGTGATGAAGAACTTGCAGCATTAAAGAAGCAGCAGGATAGTATTGCTGTGGTGGAAAAGCAGCAGGCGGCAAAGGCTGCAGCCCAGCTTAAATCGCAAAAACAAGCACCCGTTGCTGCAATGGTTCCGGGAGATTCTACCATTTCCGACTCAGCAAAGTCAGCTTTGGCGGCAGACATGTTGGGAGCATTTGCTTCCGGTGGCGCTGGGGCAGATCAAAATACGATCATCGAAAATGACGTGCTGAAAGTTGCCATTTCAAACAAGGGTGGTCGCGTGAAATCAGTGGAGCTGAAGAAATATAAAACATCCGAAGGTCGTCCGGTGATTTTGTTTGAAAGTGATTCTACCAAATTCGGATTAAACTTCTTCGCACAGAACAGAAGTATCTCCACCAACGATTTGTACTTCACTCCTCAAGGCAAGGGATTTTCTGTAAAAGGCAAGGATAGTTCTTCGGTTGCATTTCGTCTGGAAGCGGGTAGCCCTGACCGTTATGTTGAGTTTGTATACAGTTTAACCGGCGATAAATACATCCTCGGTTATCATGTGAATTTTGTCGGTCTGCAAAGTGTCATTGCGAATAATTCTACCTACGTTGAATTGAACTGGTCACAGCGTCTCCAGCGTCAGGAGAAGAGTATGGAGGCGGAGCGTCAGAACTCTACTGTTTACTATCGTTTCAATGATGAAGAAGGAGAGGTTGATAATCTTTCTGAAACATCTGATGAAAAAGAAGAGATAAAAACCAGAGTGAAATGGGTGTCCATGAAGCAGCAGTTTTTCACACAGGCGCTCATTGCTGACAATGGTTTCGATAAACCAACACGTGTTGAATCAATAAGTGGATTAGAAGGAGATGCGTTCGTTAAGCAGATGAATGTATCACTCACAATCCCGTATAACCATAATCAGCGTGAGTCATTCGCGATGCATTTTTATATCGGCCCGAATCACTATCAGCTGCTGAAAAAAGCGGGCGATAATCTCGAAAAGCAGATCCCTCTCGGCTGGGGAATTTTTGGCTGGGTGAACAGGTATATTGTAATTCCGATTTTCAATTTCCTGAATAGTTTCGACTGGAGTTATGGTATAATTATATTGATTCTGACTATTGCTATCAAGTTAATGTTGTTGCCTTTGACATTTAAAGCATATCTCTCTCAGGCGAAGATGAAAGTGTTGCGTCCTGAAGTAGAAGAAATTCAAGGCAAATACAAAGAAGAGCCATTGAAGATGCAGCAGGAGATGATGGGTCTGTACAAAAAGGCAGGAGTTAGTCCGTTGGGAGGATGTTTGCCGATGTTGCTGCAGTTGCCTATCCTCATTGCAATGTTCCGTTTCTTCCCGCAGTCGATCGAATTGCGTCAGGAGAGTTTTTTGTGGGCAAAGGATTTGAGTACCTATGATTCTATTTTGGATCTGCCATTTAAAATCTGGGGTTACGGTGATCACGTTAGTTTGTTCACCTTGTTAATGACAATTTCAACGTTACTAATTACGATGGTGAATAGTCAGAGTACAATGACAAATCCGCAGATGAAGTGGATGATGTACCTGATGCCAATTGTATTCCTTGGCGTATTCAACAACTACTCGGCTGGATTGAGTTATTATTATTTCCTTGCCAACGTAATTTCAATCGGACAGCAGTATTTGTTTAAAGGATTTGTAAACGACGAAGAGATACATCGTAAGATACAGGAGAATAAAAAACGTCCGGTAAGTCAAACGAAGTCTAAGTTTCAGCAACGTTTGGAGAAGATGGCGAAAGAGAAAGGTTATAAGTTACCAAAATAAAAAGTAAATAACGCTGCCTCCGGGTGGCGTTTTTACTTTTAAGCATGATTGCTCATGAAAACTATGAATGTATTCTGGAAAATACTTGGGGTGTTCTTGATCGTCCTCACCTTCTCCTGTGCTTCTTCCAAAAAGAAAGGGGCGACAAGCACGTCATCTGTTGTGGTAGAATCAGCTGTGGAAGATAGTTTGTTAGTCTCCCTGCGGAGAGGTGCTTGTTTTGGTGCTTGTCCACAATTTACCTACACCGTATATAAAAGTGGATATGCAGAGTATAACGGTGAACGAAACGTAAAAAAAACCGGTAAATGGGTGGCGAGGCTAAGTAAAGAAGAGATAGTAGAGATTGTTGGATGGATTCGACAGTACAAGATGGAAGAGAAGAATAAGTCCTATATCAACGAATACCTGGCAGATTTCCCGGGCGTATGGGTAACGGTATCGGATAAGAATCCCAGACTTGAGATTTTTGTAAATCACGATCAACCTCCGGTAGAAATAACCGGCTTTATTAGTCTTGTAGAAGGTACTATTTCAAAGCAGAAATGGGCATCTCAGTATGGGAGCGAGCAAAAAGATGACCAATAATTCATTTGTTGGTTAGGGTCCATCCGGGTCTGGAAGCCTATAGACGGATTTTACGGGCCTTTAATTCAGATTTTTTACTCGTTTTTTACTGGATTAAGACGTAAATTTGTGATCCCAAACGTAAACGACAATGTCAAACGACTTCCTGCCATTAAACGGCACCGACCACATCGAATTCTATGTCGGAAATGCCAAGCAATCGGCCTATTATTATCAGCATGCCTTCGGATTTCAATTAGTAGCCTATGCAGGACCTGAAACCGGCATCCGCGATCGGGCCTCATATGTACTCCAGCAAGGGAAGGTAAGATTTGTACTCACCACTGCATTACACCCTGATCATGAAATTACCCGTCACGTTGCACAGCACGGAGATGGCGTAAAGGTTCTGGCACTTTGGGTAGATGATGCCGAAAAGTCATATTATGAGACGATGTCCAGAGGCGCAAAGTCGCACCTGGAGCCACAAACACTCACAGATGAATTTGGAGAAGTAAAAGTTTCAGCAATTCATACTTATGGAGAAACCATTCATAAGTTTATCGAGCGGAAGAATTACAAAGGCGTATTCATGCCGGGCTATAAAGCGATGACTTCAACCTCCAAATCTGAGCCGGTTGGACTGGAGTATGTAGATCATTGCGTTGGGAACGTTGAGTTAGGACGAATGAACGAATGGGTAAAGTTTTATGAAGATGTACTCGGGTTCAAGATGATCATCACATTCGACGACAAAGATATCAGCACAGAATACAGTGCACTCATGTCGAAAGTAGTTTCTAACGGTAATGGGTATGTGAAGTTTCCGATAAATGAGCCGGCAGAAGGAAAGAAAAAATCCCAGATCGATGAATATCTTGAGTTTTATCACGGTGCGGGAGTACAACACATTGCCATTATCACAAGCAATATCATTGAAACTGTAACGAAGCTCAAAGAACGTGGTGTTGACTTCCTCACAGTCCCCAAAACCTATTACGATGATTTAATTCAACGAGTAGGGAAAATTGACGAAGACATGGAAGATCTTTCCCGTTTAGGAATTCTGGTTGACCGCGACGAAGAAGGTTATTTGCTTCAGTTATTCACCAAGCCTGTTGAAGATCGTCCCACTGTATTTTTTGAAATCATTCAACGCAAAGGAGCAAGGAGTTTTGGAAAGGGTAATTTCAAAGCCTTGTTCGAAGCGATAGAAAGAGAACAGGCGTTACGCGGAAACCTTTAAGGGACAGAATGAGTGCAATCGGAATTATAGAACCGATTACTCAATCCATCTCAGGTTAAAGTCGTAAATACTAAAATCATAGATTGGCAGTGTCAGTGATGGCACTGTCAATTTTTTTTACCGTATGGAAGAAGTTTAAGTCTCCGGGAGAATTGCTTGATGTACAAGCTGGGTAGAAATATGGCAGTAAAGAAGGGTAGAAGGAGGGTGCGAGGGAGCAAAGGGAATAGTGCTTATAAAATTGAGGAGGAATTCAGGGAGAAGAGGGAATGGAGAAAAGATGATTAGAAGCCAATGGAGAAAGAGGGAGGAGAAGAAGAACACATTGGAAGTGTCAAATTAAATTTCAAAAATAGGTGGTTAATCTCCTGTTATTCTGTGCTTTACTGATAGTCCGCGAGGTTTAACACCTAACAGGTCTCCACTTTTGAGGTGAGAGTAGACAGGCACTATGATATGTATAGTCAAGAAGTTGATTCCGAAACAATTATGCTGGTTTTAATACCGGAAAGTGTCATTCTCCGTGGCAAAAATCGACCCTTAACCACCTGTAAATCATTCTCTTGTGGACGGTCCGCGAGGTTTAAGACCTAACAGGTCCCCACTTTTGAGGTGAGAGTAAAGAGGTACCGTGATATTCATGGCCAAGAAGTTGATTACGAAATAATTATGCTGATTTTATGCCAGGAAGTGTCATTCTCCGTGGCAAAAATCGACCCTTAACCACTTGTAAATCATTTTATTGTGAACGGTCCGCGAGGTTTAACACCTAACAGGTCTCCACTTTTGAGGTAAGAGTACAGAGGTGCCTTGATATTCATAGCCAAGAAGTTGATTACGAAATAATTATGCTGATTTTATGCCAGGAAGTGTCATTCTCCGTGGCAAAAATGAACCCTTAAACACTTGTAAATCATTTCCTTGTGAACGGTCCGCGAGGTCTTAAACCTCGCGGACCTCCACCTGGATCAGGGGATAAACCGGTACTGAGATTTCCATAGTCAACAAGTTGATTCCGAATACATTTCGAAGGATTTGAAAACATTAAAGTGTCCAATTTCGTGGCAAAAAACGACCCCTAACCATCTGTAAATCATTTCCTTGTGGACAGTCCGCGAGGTTTAAGACCTCGCGGACCTCCCACTTGGATCAGGGAATAAACGGGTACTGAGATTTCCATAGTCAACAAGTTGATTCCGAATGCATTTCGAAGGATTTGAAAACATTAAAGTGTCCAATTTCGTGGCAAAAAATGTCCACTAACTACCTGTAAATCATTTCTTTGTGAACGGTCCGCGAGGTCTTAAACCTCGCGGACCGTCCACCTGGATCAGGGGATAAACGGGTACTGAGATTTCCATAGTCAACAAGTTGATTCCGAATGCATTTCGAAGGATTTGAAAACACTAAAGTGTCCAATTTCGTGGCAAAAAACGACCCCTAACCATCTGTAAATCATTTCCTTGTGGGCAGTCCGCGAGGTTTAAGACCTCGCGGACCTCCCACTTGGATCAGGGAATAAACGGGTACTGAGATTTCCATAGTCAACAAGTTGATTCCGAATGCATTTCGAAGGATTTGAAAACATAAAAGTGTCCAATTTCGTGGCAAAAAATGTCCACTAACTACCTGTAAATCATTTCTTTGTGAACGGTCCGCGAGGTCTTAAACCTCGCGGACCTCCCGCTCAGTTATTCAATAGTCATAGCCATGTCCCCTTTCTACCCACCCTTCATAGCCTTTCTTCAACCCCAACATTCCCTCTCTTTGAATGTCTCTTCGATTCCCGGTTACTATCTCATCCGATCTGTATCACTGTTTTCTATTTCCCTCTTAGTTGCAACTTTTCACTGTGCATTAAGTATAACGAAATGATAAATTAGGAAGAAGTCAAAATGGCGAAGAAAAATTTAAAACAAAAGTCGGCTCTTAAAACGACGTTGAGGTTGACCATGCTCGCTGCAGTTTCTGCGGCTACAGGTTTAGTAGTGCTGTTGATTATCGTTTTTAATCTGGCAAAGGAGGAAGAGGGGAATGCCCAGACTTCAATGACCTTTAAACAGGCAACAACGATTCAGGATACTACGAGGATCCTTCGGGGTAGTATCAATCAAAAAGTGATTGGTGTGGTGGTGGAAACTTCTGGTAAAGGAACTCCAGTGAAGGTGAATTCAATGACCTTTACGGCGAAGGGAACTTCCTTGCCGATCGATAATAATATTGAAAACGCTCGTCTTTGGTATACAGGTAATGATCCTGAATTTACTTTGCAGCAGACCGTTGGAACTACTGTAAACAAATTGTCTGAGCAGGCATTTGTGTTTTCTGCTTCTATGGCGCTCCTGCCGGGAAAAAACTATTTCTGGCTGACCGTCGATGTGAAGCCGGAGGCTGCTTTTAATCCGGGTATGGTGGATGCTTCCTGTAAGGAAATTCGTGTGGGTGCTATCGCGTATCTTCCTTTGATTGCTGATCCGATTGGTAAACGTTACCTCCAGGCAAATGTGCCTTATTTCTCTATGGGTAATTTTGCATTAAATAAACCGCATTCATGGAATTCTAAGCGTGATGGTACTGGCACCTCTCCGCGTAATATGAGTGAATCACGTAATAGTTATTTTATTCAGGCTGGTCATCGTATGATCAGTGCTACCGGTTCTAATCTGCAAACGCTTGTGGTGGAGAAAGGTGGTGAACTGAAAATTACTTCTCCTCTGCGTCTGAATGCGATGTATGTGGCTTGCGGTGGTGTGGTACAGCAGGATACTGCGGTGATGGATTTCTATTGTTTCAATGAGTTTTTCATGGACAATGGTGCGATGTATATTCATAATAATACTGGTAAAATGCCCGGACTTCGCTGCTTTTTTGCGCCGAAATCTTCGCAGGTGTTTTTCAATTATAGTGAGGCTTCTTTTAGTCCTGAAATAAATTATGGAAATGTAATTATCGATGCGATGAAGGCCGGTGAGTTGAATCTGGGTGGTCGCTTGACAAATGTGCAGGGCGATTTTGAAATCCGTCGTACCGGTCAGGGTAAGAAAGGTGTTTATTTCAGTGGTCTAAATACTCTTTCTGTTAAAGGTTCGCTGGTATTGACCGGTGGTACTTTCGGTGGTGCTTCTGATGGTCAGCTTACCTGTAATGTTGGTCGTAACCTGATCGTTAAAGGTGGTCAGTTTACCGATGTAATGATGGATGCAAAGAAATCTTCTATGGTGGCGAATATCTCGGGTGATGTACTCCTGTTGGGTG
>JAGOJO010000072.1:0-6262 GCA_017995075.1 Bacteroidia bacterium
CCCCTAACCACTAAATACAGCTCCATCGGAGCGGCATAAGAATAACAACAAAAAAGACGCCCCCCCCCTAGAACACCGAGCTCCGTAGGAGCGGCCTGTTAGGACGGATTTCCAAAATATACCTGTGTTACCTACAGCAACAGTGGTGGGTTGCGACGTACCAATCGGAGCACCAAATCCGATTGTCTTGAAAATATGTTACCAACACACCATCATGAGCGAACATGACAAGGAGGATTGGATGTCAGACTTTTTGCCGGCACAATTGAATATTTAATAAAAAGTTGTAAATTAGTAGCATGGATTACCAACACTACATTTCATTAGATCCTACCATACGCTTCGGTAAACCTTGTGTAAAGGGATCCCGAATAAGTGTTTATGATGTACTTGGCTGGCTGGCCTCCGGAATGACAACCGACCAGATTCTGGAAGATTATCCTGAGCTAAAGGAAATTGAAATCAGAGCTTGTCTGGCTTTTGCTGCCGACAAAGAACATCGGATGCGTATTGCTTCATGAAACTGCTATTCGACCAGAACATCTCCTATAGAATTCTGAAGTAAATCGCATCAGAGTTCCCGGATGCTCAACATACCGGACGATTGAATCTGAATGTTTCCACCGATTTTCAAATTTGGGATTTTGCGAGAACAAACGACTACTGCATCGTAACTTTTGATTCAGATTTTATTGATATTTCTGTTTTACGTGGATTTCCGCCGAAAGTAATTTGGCTGAAGTTTGGTAATTCTTCCACAGAACAAATTGCTGGGTTGCTATTGCAGAATCATTCATTGATTAAAGAGTTTCTAAATAGCTATGAGTTGGCATTTTTAGAGTTGGGGTGATTTATTTTCATTTCCCTATCTTTGATTTATGCGCTCCCTCTTCCTCATTATTTTTCTGCTCATCAACACGGTAACATCGGCTCAATACACTGACCGCTACTGGGTATTTGGCGATAGCGCTGGAATTGATTTTAAAATTCCATCCAACCCCCAGCCTGCCAACAGCATCCTTCGTGTACGGGGTACCTGTGCCAGTATTTGCGATAGTGCCGGTGATTTAGTGTTTTACTGTGGTAGCCCTAATTGGCAACAATGGTTAGCTCCCAATACAATTTATACCGATGGTACTGTAATCAACAACAACCATCAGGTGTTTGAAAGTGGGGATTCACTTGTGGGTTCAGGATGGTATCAGGAAATGACCATCGTTCCTATGCCTGGCAATGATAGTTTGTTTTACATCTTTAGTGCGGGAGTTACAGAGGCAGCCAACGGCCTGTTTTATTCAATAGTTGATGTGAAGTATAACAATGGCCAGGGGCGGGTTATTCAAAAGAACGTCCAACTACGCAATGATACCATGGCGGACTGTGTTGCAGCTGTACGCCATGGAAATGGAAGGGACTGGTGGGTATTTGTTAGTTCCTGGAGCTATTTTGATATGCGCAATGATATCACCGGATATTTAGTTGACCCAACAGGAGTAACCCCTCAGCCGACGCAGTTCATTGGACCAACTGTAATGTATAATAGTTGGAAGAGGATAAAATTCAATTCGGACGGCAGCCATGCATATATTGTAGACCCGTTTAATCACGTTGAGCGCTTTGATTTTGATCGATGCACGGGCGTGTTTTCCAACCGAACCATCTATTCTAACACCAGTAGTCCGTACAGTGGATTCTGGGATTTTGAAATATCTTCGGATGAAAGCAAACTGTATGCGGTACGCATTCGAGTAGGCCCCTTACAAGACAGCTCTATTCTAATGCAATTTGAACTGGACACAGCTACTTTCATCGCCAGTGCACAGGTACTCGGCTTGTACAAGGAGCCAGATAGGGGTGGAGCATTGAAACGAGCTCCGGATGGGAAAATATATTATAGTATGCAATCTGCAGTACCGGATGCGTGTTATGATTATTTACATTGTTTTACTACAGTGACAACCACGAATTCAAATTTATCGGTCATCAATTATCCGGATAGTGCGTATCCGGCCTGCGATTATCAACCGTTTAGTTTTTACCTGGGAGGACACAAAGCTTATTACGGTTTACCCAACAATCCATTTTATGAAATGGATACCTTGCATGGTAGTCCCTGCGATACCCTCACTGCAGTTGGGCTGTTGGAGCCATTACCAGTACAACATTACTTGAATCTCTATTACGACAAAGGCTGGGAAATGCTGTTTCTGAATGCTGAAAAACTACAAGGACAGACAGCAAAAATCACCATGTATACAAGTAGTGGCCAATTGGTCTACAGTACCACCCAGATAGTTCGCGGTGGATATCTCTCTTTCAATACCTCTGTTGCTTCCTTTGCTAGTGAATTGTTCATTGTAAGAGTACAAACCAATAAGGAGGTAATTACCGGAAAGTTTGTGAAGTGGTGACCCTTTGACAGTCTCGAGGATCAGGCTTAAGAACATTTCATATATGCGTGGTGCACACAATCAACAACGCTCATGTCCAACCCGAAAACAATTTGAACTTACTAATTATGATTCAATAATTTCTTAAATTTGTAAGTATGGAAAAGAAGAAATACCGGTTAGACAAATCTGCTTTCCGGTTGCAATCTTTCGAAGAGGCGTCGAATAATAAAGAATATTGGCTGAGTAAAAGTCCCTCTGAAAGATGGCACGCTGCCTGGTATCTGATTTGTAGCGCGTATAATCTGGATCCCAATAATCCGCCACGGTTGGATCGAAGTGTATTTTCGATGAGAAAAAATAAGATATAGGTCTAATAAAAACATCACCGATGTAGAATACTATGACATGGTATCAGTGGTGATATCCCACCCATTTCGCCACTATCCATTATAATTTGCTTTTATCACTCGTTCCTGCGTACCTTGGGGTCATGAAAAAAGCGGGATTCCTTTTGTTGTTTCTTTCCTTGTTGGCGGGTGCTGTGCGGGCTCAATCGCTGAAGCAGGATTCGATTTTTTTGCCGGATCAATTGCGGCAGTATCAGTTTCAATTGGAGGAGCCGGTGGAGAAAATCGAAAACCTTCGTTATGAAAAATCGGGTGAGCCGATTAAAGGTACTTTGTCGCCGGATGGGAAACGGGTGGTGATGGATCATTATAAAAAAGGTCAACGGGTGAAGCTGAATGTCCAATACCCTGACGGAAGAGTAGAGGAGGTGTCTAAAAGTCCTTGCTTTATTGATCCCGTAACGTATGAGCTCTAAAAGCAGAGAGGCTGTCTCCGGTTGGAAACAGCCTCTCTGTTTATTTATAGGCCGATGATCTGTTTGTCTTTCGGATATTTCACCTTGAACGATAACCGTTTTTTAATCGATTCACCGGCGGGAAGCTGGATGGTCCATTTTACTTCTCCGGTTTCGGAATTGTATTCGGCTCCGCTGAGTTCTTCGGTTTTAACTTCTATCTCTTTCTGCATGGCAATCGGAATCTGTTCGAGGAGAATGAGGGAGATGGCTTCTTTCTTGCCGTTGCGGACAGTGATATCATATGTCAGACTCCTTTCCTTGTTTCCTCCGAAGAGTTTGTTGCCACTCAGATCTTTCAGTTTTTCTCTCTTCACTACAATGCGTTTATCACGTCCAAGCGAAATCTCGAGTGTGTCTTCCGATGCTGCCGGATCGATATATGATTCACCAACATAGGCTCCATCGAAATAGATATTGGCACCGCCCGGCGATAAACTCAATTCATCCCATCCGGTAATTTTCGCTGTGAGGAATGCATCTGCATCCAGTTTCGGTATGGCGATGTAGTTATACGTGGCTTTAAGGGTGTACTTCTGAATTTCTACCTGGTATTCCTGTCCGTCGGATGGGATGGTGTAAGGAGTCATGATCTCAAAACTGGCGTTGAGGGCGTTCTGATTCATCACTACTTCAACGGATTTCATCTTCTCTTCACTGTCCATCTGTACCGCGCCATTGGCCATAACGGCAGGTGCAGATAAATTCTGTTCTTGCTTATAGGCATCACTTCTCACCGCATAAGGCATGTAATAGTTCAAATACCAGGGACTCATCACCGGACGTTGGTTACCAATGGAAGGATTTCCGGTACTCAGACTAATCTTCACCTGTTCCCAGTCTTCACCGCTGCTTTGGTTCACTTTCGCTTTATACACGAGCTCAAACGGCGAATTGACATCCTTGGCTTTGAGGTCGTAGAAGGCGTACCAGGTCACGTTACTGGCAATCACATAGCTGAATTCGAAACCGGCCATTGACCGCGAACCGGCATTCACCCGAACAATAATGTTTCCGGTAGGCTGTTCATTTTTTGCACGCAATGTGCCGAGCTGTTGTTGTACTTTCTGCACTTGCTCATTGAGTTTTCGTTCCTTCCATTGCTCTTCCAGTAAATCCTGTTTCAAGGCAGCCATCTTCTTCATAAAAAATTCGGCCATGGGTTCAAGTTCATCTGCGAGTACGCCGGTATTTGCTCCGCCGATTGATTTATTGGCGATCAGCAAACTTTGGGTTTCGTTGTTGACGGCAATGGTATTCTTCACCTGTTGAAGGCGGATATTGAGCGAGTCGAGATCAGATTCGAGGCGCTGTATTTCTTTGGATTTTTTCTTTTCCTTGAGATAGTTGGTCTGGAAGGTGACGGAAAGGATGGTGGCATCTCCCGTTCCTTTTAAGATAATGCTTTGTGGATTTACATAGGGGGAGAGCCCGTCGAAAACAACTTCCTGTAAGCCCGGATTAAGGGTGGCTTTTGCGGAGCGACTCACCATCGCGCCATTCTGATAAATTTTTACGTCCTTGATTTCTGAGTTGCTCACCCAAACCGGATCCTGGGCGGCAGTGAAGAGGGGCAGAAGGAAGGCTGCCAGCAGTAAACGCATGATTGATTTCATAAGGTATTTGTATTAAGTACAGGGTCGGGATGAGTTCAACGAAGATATTCCATAAACCGTATGTTTCGTTAATTAAAAATTCATTTTCCACAGGTGGGGCTTCTTTGGCGGATTTCTCCGTAGAAGAGCGTAATTTTGCAAGGTGTACCTGCGTCGCCTGACTCTCTTCAACTTTAAGAATTATACCGAAGCCGAATTTAATTTCAGTGAAGGGGCGAATGCGCTTACCGGACAAAATGGTTCGGGGAAGACCAATGTGTTGGATGCCATTCATTATCTCTGTCTCTGTAAAAGCTATTTCTCGTCGGCGGATACACATGCGATTCATCATGGTGATTCCTTTTTTTCGGTGGGTGGGGCTTTTGAACTGAACGGTCAAACGGAAGAAATTCTGGTGTTGGTGAAGGGTGGGCAGAAGAAAAGTGTGAAGCGGAACCAAAAGGAATATCCTCGTCTGGGCGATCATATCGGCTTACTTCCGCTGGTGATGGAAGCTCCTGTGGATCAGGAACTGATTACTGGCAGCAGTGAGGAGCGCCGGAAGCTCATGGATGCGATTATCTGTCAGTATGATCATGTTTATCTCGATGATCTGATGGCGTATAACCGGATTCTCCAGCAGCGGAATGCTTTGTTGAAGCAGACAGCCAGAGGTGGATACGCAGATGCGAGTCTTTGGCAGGTTTGGGATGAGCAACTGGCGGTTTACGGACATAAAGTTTTTACAGCCCGTCAATCGTTTATGGAGCAGTTTCTTCCCTTGTTTGCTTCCTCGTATGCTTATCTCACTGGCGAAAAGGAAATTGCCGGAATTACGTACAATAGCCAGCTGGACTCCGAGAACCTGGAATCAATCCTGACGCGGAATCTGCAGAAGGATCTCGCTTTGCAATATACTTCGGCGGGAATTCATAAAGATGATTTGATTTTGCAGCTGAATGGTCATCCGGTGAAAAGAATAGGGTCGCAGGGACAACAGAAATCCGTTATTCTCGCACTGAAACTGGCGCAGTTCCATATTATCCGCGATACGAAAGGAATGAAACCGATTTTAATGCTGGATGATATTTTTGATAAACTGGATCTGGGGCGTATCACGCGGCTCATGGAGTTGGTCAGCAAGGAAACATTCGGACAATTATTCCTCACCGATACCCAGGAGGAACATGTACGCAAAGTGTTTGAAACGATTGGTGTGCCCCTGAATACGATTCCGTGTTCGGGATGAGGATTTATTTCCCGCTTCGCTGCAGCACCGTTTTGATGGTGTAAAAGAGAATTTTAAAATCCAGTGCGATCGACATGTTTTCAATGTAAATGATGTCGTATTTCAGGCGCTGTATCATTTCCTCTACGTTCTCGGCGTATCCGTATTTCACCTGTCCCCAGCT
>JAGOJO010000072.1:6362-15096 GCA_017995075.1 Bacteroidia bacterium
TGGTGTAAAAGAGAATTTTAAAATCCAGTGCGATCGACATGTTTTCAATGTAAATGATGTCGTATTTCAGGCGCTGTATCATTTCCTCTACGTTCTCGGCGTATCCGTATTTCACCTGTCCCCAGCTCGTAATGCCCGGACGAACTTTATGCAGATGGCGGTAATGCGGTGCGCGCTGCATGATCTGATCAATAAAGTACTGCCGTTCGGGACGTGGACCTACGAGTGACATGTCCCCGATGAGCACATTGTAAAACTGTGGAATTTCATCGAGACGAATTCCCCGCATGAACTTACCTATCGGTGTGATGCGGCTGTCGTTGTCGCTGGATAACATCGGTGTGCCTTTCTCCGCTCCAACAAACATCGACCGGAACTTATAAATGGTGAATGGATTTCCATGCAAGCCGATACGTTCCTGCGCGAAGAAAACCGGTCCGCGGGAACTGAGTTTGATAACCAATGCAGTGATGATATACACCGGACTCAGTAACAAGAGGAAGAACAGGGAAACGATGATATCAATAATCCGCTTCATCGATTGCTGCCAAACCGGCATCAGCGATGGATTAATGATGATCAGCGGGGAACCGAAAATCGACGTCATCTTCACGGTACCGGCAAGGATATCGTACATGTCGGGAATGATTTTGATGATCACATCTTTATCCTCCAGTTCGTTGATGATGCGTCCGATAAAGTCGTGTTCAGATGATTCAATCGCAATAATGATCTCTTCGATGCGGTGCTCGTCGATTAGCCGGGGAAGATCTTCCAGTCCGCCGAGATGGGGGAGCAGGTTCCCGAAATATTTACCGTTGTTATGGTCAACATGAATAAAGCCGGTGAACTTATACCCCAGACTCAAGGGTTCGTTTTCATACTCGGTAAACAGGTTCACGGCACGCTGGCTGCTCCCGATAATCAAGGTAGGGAATCCGATTTTCCGGCTTTTGATCCGACGCGCAGTGTACGTCGTAATCATGAACCGAAACGTTGAGGTAATTCCAAAATGCAGCATAAAAAGTATAGAAAAAATACTGTAATAGCTTTTATAGGAAACGATCACATCATCCAGCAACAACGAAAAGAAAATAATAAGCACACCGATTAATGAGATGTACAAGGTTTGACCAATCTCCCGCAACCTCGACTTCCGATAAATATCATTGTACGTTCCCGCCAGTGCATACACCGCCACCCAGGCAATCGGAAGTACGGTTATTCCGAGATAGAAATTTTTGTCCGGACTAAAAGGAATATTGGTACCATACAGCGCCGACTCAATTCCCATTTTCCGGTAAATATAAAATCCGGCCCAGGCGAGCATAGCCGACAGCAGGTCAGCCACCACGTACTTGATAATCTGCCGGGGTTTATTCATTAATTGGAAATCAACTTAAGATTGTCAATATAGGCCGTTCCTTCTGTTGCACCAGCAGCCAGTTGCATTCCGAAAATCACTTTAAATTTCAGAGCACTGCCGTTCGCATTCACATAAGGTCCGAGGCGGATATAAATTTTATTCCAGTCAGTTTTTGGATTAATGGAAATAACCGGAAAGGTATATTGACCGGAAGAAGTAATGGCAATCAGTCCCATATTAAATGGTTGATCGCATATATAATTCATCTCCAGATAACTGTTTTTTCCCTTCGTGAGCGTGAATCCATCTCCCACAGAAACACATTCCAGGTAATCGGTAGTAGTGTTCACCTGCATTTTCAGCGAACGTTGTCCTTCAAAAACTTCAACAGCTTCCGTCAGGATATTGGCTTCAGAGCTGCCCGTGGTATCCAGACTGATTCCGCCTCCGCTGGTATCCGATTCAAAATCTTCGTACCAGGTATAGAGCAAGGCAGGGAAATAGCTCACGGTCACTGTATCTACTTTGGTGATTTGTCCGGGCACGAGGTCCAGCTCCGCATCATAAAACTTATACAAAGGATAGAACTCACTCGTAGAGGCAATACCATTCGCTTCAATTCCTGCACCGAAGGTAATCTTCCGTTTACCCGACAATAAAATCGGGAAGCGGGCAGGGAGTTCATAGGTCCCGATGTATTCGTTATCAGCATACACCCATACATCGGTAATCTTGGAAGAATTCGTTCCCTGCGTCACATAATTCGACGAAACATTCATGGTGTTTATCTCGATATAAGCCGGAATTTCCTCTTCGGGATTAATCGCATTGCAGGCTGCAACAAACACCAGTATCACTGGCAAGAGCCGGCTTCCGAACTTTGAGAATAACAGAGACATGAACGATAATTTATTGAACAATGGAAGGGAGGAGTTTAAGTTTATCGGCAATCTGATGCGCCACATGCAGGGCTTCGAAGCCATCTTCAATGGTCACCTGTGGTTTTTTATCTTCTATAATCGCCTGAGCAAACGTGCGGAGTTCTTCGCGGATGGCATTGCTATCATCCACAGCCGGATTTTCAAACCAGATTTGTTTACTCGGTTTTCCTTCTCCTAAATCAAGGATAACGGCTAAAGGATCCGGCGTACCTTCTACTTCTTTCAGACGCACTACTTCCGTTGACTTCTTCAGAAAATCTACCGAGATATAGGCATCCTTCTGGAAGAAACGGCTCTTGCGCATATTCTTCAGCGAAATACGGCTGGCGGTGAGATTGGCTACACAACCATTATCAAATTCAATGCGGGCATTGGCAATATCAGGTGTATCACTCACTACGGCCACACCGCTGGTACTGATTTTCTTTACAGAGGATTTCACCACGCTCAGCACGATATCAATGTCATGAATCATGAGATCGAGTACTACTGATACATCGGTTCCGCGAGGATTGAATTGTGCCAGACGATGTGTCTCGATGAACATTGGCTGTGCGAGATAGGGAGATGCAGAGATGAACGCGGGATTAAACCGCTCTACATGTCCTACCTGTACTTTCACATCGGCCTCCTTCGCCAATCGCATCAGATCACGCGCTTCCTGCACCGTATTGGCCAGGGGCTTTTCAATGAACACATGCTTCGACATCCGCAGGGCTTTGTTGGCACATTCGAAGTGATTGATGGTTGGCGTCACCACATCTACCACATCCACAGCCGCAATCAACTCTTCCATCGACCCAAAAGCACGGATACCGAACTCTTCCGACACCGCAGCAGCATTGGTTGCATCCGGATCAAAGAACCCTTGCAAATCATAAACAGCCGACAGCTCGCGTATTTGTCTGATATGTATTTTACCGAGATGGCCGGCACCTAACACACCGATCTTCAACATACTGGAAATTTTGTGCAAAAGTATTCGTTTTTAGCATGCTGAATGTTGAAAAACAGCAATGATTTTATTGTGTAAGGGTATAAAATCGCCCTTGAGTCCGTTATTTTTGCAGGAGATGTTACAGGATTCGTTCAGACACCAGGGTTTACGGAGGCAGTTAGTGCAGCAGTTGCGTGAAAAAGGCATTCATAATGAGGCGATACTGGAGGCGATAGGGAAGATTCCCCGGCATATTTTCATGGATAATGCTTTTCTGGAGTATGCCTATCAGGACAAAGCATTTCCTATTGCCTGCGGTCAAACGATTTCTCAGCCGTTTACAGTTGCTTACCAGACGCAGTTACTGGATCCTCACAAGGGAGAAAAAGTGTTGGAAATAGGGACGGGGAGTGGATATCAATCTGCTGTACTGGCAGAAACGGGCGCTAAAGTTTATTCCATCGAACGACATAAACCATTGCACGAAACAACCCGGAAACGTCTCGATGAACTGAAGTATTTCACAGTGAAAACGTTTTACGGAGATGGGTTTAAGGGTCTCCCGGCGTTTGCACCTTTTGATAAAATTCTGGTGACCTGTGGTGCTCCTGAAATTCCGCAGGCACTCGTTGCACAACTGAAACCAGGTGGTATTATGGTGATTCCGGTTGGACCATTGGAAGAACAAACCATGACCACCGTGTTGAAAAAACCCGATGGAAGCACCGAAGTCATCGCCTTCAACAAATTTCGTTTTGTGCCCATGTTAGGCGATAAAGCACGATAAATGCTCAACTGAATAATTGGCAGATAATCAGTGATTTAAATTAACCTGATTTCGCAATTCAAGCCATAATGACAGGTTATTTTCAGTTTTAAAGCCATAATGTCAGGTGTTTTATAGATTTTTTTGATTGGTATAATCCTTGAAAAAGGCGGGATAAACCAATTAAAAAAACGAAAACTATGACACTCATCAAATGGCAAAAAGAAAGTCCGGCAAGAACAATTCTGAACTCCGTAGACTTATTCAACGAATTCTTCAATGATTTCGGCGGACCCGAGCTTCGCAAGTGGAGCAACCCGGCGATCAACATTTCCGAAAACGACCAGGCCTACAAGTTGCAGTTAGCAGTGCCCGGACTCAAAAAAGAAGACTTCAAATTATCACTTGAAGAAAACACACTGGTAGTAAGCGCCGAACAGAAACAGGAAAGCAACGAAAAAACGGAACGCTTCACCCGCAAAGAGTTTTCCTTCTCCAGCTTCACCCGCCGCTTCAACTTACCGGAAAACGTAGAACAAGCAGCCATCACTGCCAACTACGAAAACGGAATCATGGTGATTCAGCTTCCGAAAAAGGCCGATGAAAAACCAAAAACAAGGGAAATAAACATCCTCTAAATTATTACGTAAAGTACATAACGTAAAAACCATAACAAAGCTCTTCGAAAGGAGGGCTTTGTTTTTTATTACTGGAGGAAATACTAGTTCTATGTACACTCAGCGGTTTTAACCGCGGGGACGCCGAGAGGCGCAAGGGGCGCGGGGCCCTTCGGCTATGCGTCTGTTTTTTATGGAGGTCAGGGACCACAGCGCCTACCCATCATCTCATCACATCCATCAATCATATCCCTCTTGGCTAACGCGGGAAATCATCACTATCAAGAATATCACCCCCGAGTACTGGAAAGCCGAATGCCTTTGTGAAAAGGCATTCGGCTTTCCAGTACCTCGGGAATCAATCACCAACCCGAATTGTATTATTTTCGTGCATTCAAAATCATGGCGAAAAAGAAAGAAAAACCCACCATCCTTGTTACGAACGACGATGGTATCACGGCTCCGGGGATCCGAAATTTAGTGGAAGCAATGCGTCCTTTTGGGAAGGTGATTGTGGTGGCTCCGGATAGTCCGCAGTCGGCGATGGGTCATGCCATAACGATTAACCGTCCGCTGAGGCTGGATAAGGTGCAGGTGTTTGAGGGGATTGATTCGTGGCAGTGTTCGGGGACACCGGTTGATTGTGTGAAGCTGGCGGTGAATCAGATTCTGCACCGGAAGCCGGATTTATGCGTTTCAGGGGTGAACCATGGTTCCAATTCGTCGATCAATGTGATTTATTCGGGGACGATGTCGGCGGCGATGGAAGGTGCGATTGAGGGTATTCCGAGTATCGGGTTTAGCTTGTTGGATTATAGTCTGCAGGCTGATTTTGGTCCGGCACGGAAGGTCATCGAAAAAATCGTGAAGAATGTGCTGAAGATTGGTTTGCCGGAGAACACGTTGCTGAATGTGAATATTCCGAAGCTGCCTATTTCAAAAATAAAAGGAATTAAAATCTGCCGGCAGGCGAATGCCAAATGGAAGGAGGAGTTTGATCACCGGAAAGATCCCAATGGTCGTGATTATTTCTGGCTGACAGGCAAGTTCATCAATAACGATACCGGCGATGATACCGATGAATGGGCGCTGGCGAAGGGATATGTCTCTGTGGTTCCGGTTCAGTTTGATTTTACGGCTCATCATGCTATTCCTCACTTGAATTCGGTAAAATGGAATGAGTAAATTTCATTTCAAGGACCGGTTCATGGTGGGCTTTCTGATGGGGAGTGTGAGTATTACCGTCCTCTATTTTATCCTGACCGGTATCGATCATTCCTTTGAACATTTTATCGGTCGTCCGCTCTTTACCAAACCCGATGCAAAGCAGTTGATTATTCTTACTACCCTGATCTTTCTGTTTCGTGAGCAGATAAAAGGGGAGGAGCTGGAGAAGGGGAGAGGACTGTTTCTTGCACTATTTATCAGCACAATGGCCTATCTCTTTTATAAGAAGACTAATTTTGCCGTATGGTAAACGGTTGGCGCTTCCGGCTTAAAGATCAATTCATGTCAGGGTTTGTTCCGGGATTATTGATGCCCTTACTCGGATTTTATATCTATTATCTGCTGTTTTTCGGGTACATGTCGTTCGATGGTTTCATCGATCATGTGGTACGTTCGCAGCTGGCCGTTTCGGTATTGAGTCTGGGTGTTATCCTGAACCTGGGCTTGTTCTTCCTCTTCTACATGAAGGAGATTGACAAGGCGGCCCGTGGTGTAATTGGGGCGACATTCATCTACGCATTTATTGTCATGTACTTTAAAATTCTCGCATGAAGTATTACATCATTGCCGGTGAAGCTTCGGGCGATCTGCATGGAAGTAACCTGATCAAGGCGTTGAAGGAAGATGATCCTTCGGCAGAGTTTCGCTGCTGGGGTGGTGATCTGATGGAAGCGGCCGGTGCTACGATTGTGAAGCATTACCGGGATCTTGCTTTTATGGGATTTCTGGAAGTGGTGGCGAACCTGCGGACCATCCTCCGGAATCTGGCTTATTGCAAGGAAGATATTCTTCAATGGCAACCGGATGCGATCATTCTTATCGATTATCCCGGATTCAATTTGCGCATTGCGGAGTTTGCGAAGAAGTCGAATATCCGAACCATTTACTATATCTCTCCGCAGATCTGGGCATGGAAGGAATCGCGGATTCATAAGATCAAACGGGATGTGGATCTCATGCTGGTAATACTGCCTTTCGAGAAGGCCTTTTATGCGAAATGGGGAATGCAGGTGGAGTTTGTCGGACATCCTTTGCTGGATGCAATTGGAAGTGATAGTCTGAAGACGGAACATTTCAGGGAGGTACTGGGTATTTCGGCGGAGAAGCAGGTGATTGCCTTATTGCCCGGAAGCCGGAAGCAAGAGATTCAAACCATGTTACCGGTGATGCTGGAAGCGATGGATGGTCTGCGCGAAAATTTTCATCCGGTAGTGGCCATGGCACCATCTCAGCCGGAGTCGTTTTACCGGGAGATTGTCGGGAATCGGAAGGATATCACTTTACTGCAGGGACAGACATACGCCGTGCTTTCGAATGCAACCGCCGCGTTGGTGACCAGCGGAACTGCAACCCTCGAAACGGCCTTGTTTGAAATTCCGGAAGTGGTCTGTTATAAAGGAAGTACGGTTTCGTATTGGATCGCCCGGCAGTTGGTGAAGGTGAAATACATTTCCCTGGTGAACCTGGTGATGGACCGTGAAGTGGTAAAAGAGTTGATTCAGGACGAGCTGAACGTTAAAAATCTCCGGGAGGAATTACAAAAACTCCTGAACCCCGACTCAAGACAACAACTGTTGAACGATTATAAAGAGTTGAAAAAAACACTGGGTGGAACCGGGGCTTCAAAAAATGCCAGTAATCTAATAACCAAGTTTTTAAATAAAGTTAATTGAAGCTCGAATTGAAGATTTTAAAACTTCCGTTTTCAGCACTTTTCTTCTACAGATTCCCCTAAAAAAGCAAGAGGTTGCCACCCGTAGGTAACAACCTTCCTGCCATTCACGGGTAAGGGTTAGTGTTCCTGCTGCCCGCCGTTCCATTGATCGAGCAGGAGAATTTCGCTCACCTGGATCTCGGTCACGTACTTTTTCTGTCCGCCTTTGTCTTGATAACTGCGGTTCACGAGTTTGCCTTCCACGGCAATTTTGCTGCCCACTTTCGTGTATTTCTGCAACAATTCGGCTGTTTTTCCCCAGGCTACGAGGTTATGCCATTGTGTATCGTCTACCCGGTCGCCTTTTTGATTACGATACGATTCATTTGTCGCCAGGGTCACTTTTGCGAGTTTTTTACCATCGTCAAAAGTTTTGATTTCGGGATTAAATCCCAGGTTACCAATGAGGTTCACCTTGTTCTTTAATGAATTCATGATTTTCGGTTTTTCGATTTTTTGAGTTGAATTGAAGATAGATGCGTACATCATTTTGTCGACGGTGCAAAGATGTGGCGACCGGATCCGAATAGTCGTATGATAAGTATTTACATTCGGATACAAATGTTTACATCGGCTATAAAATCTAAATATCAATTAGTTACATCAAAATTTCGAAGCTTTAAAAATCAGATCATTTCCAGAAATAGCCTTTAAGGAACTCAAAACAGCCCTCCGAATTCAATAGCCGTTTGCAAACGTTTGTATCCGTTTAGTTTTTGGGGACTATGTGCTGATTAACAACAACTTAAAAGCTGATTGTTGAAAACCGGATGATATAGGCTTGTTCAGAGGGCCCGGAAGCATTTATTTTGGCAGCTCGTTCTTCTTTCAGTCGCATTTCATTTTCACTGTGTGCGACAGAAGCCTGCTTAGCTCATAATTCACTTTAAACAAGCCTACATGCGAAAAAAATGCCTTGAATGCGGCGAACCCTTCAACGGGCGGACCGACAAGAAATTCTGCGGCGATTTATGCCGAAATGCCCATCACAACAAGTTCAATGGATACCGGAATGCGTTGATACGCCACGTCAACCATAAACTCCGCAGAAACCGTGGAATTCTGGCCGAATTGGTCAGCCGGGAGATTCTGGAGATCAACTACGAAGAACTGGCCATCATGGGCTTTGATTATCGGTTTTACACCCAGGAAACCACCTTGTACGA
>JAGOJO010000073.1 GCA_017995075.1 Bacteroidia bacterium
ATCCGTGTTAAAAGAACCTTACTCATCCCCTGCTCTATCTTGCCTTTCTCTTCCAGCTTCTGCAGCGTTTTACCCATCTGCACCAATGCCTGTGCTGCTGCATCGTGCCGGCTATCGAAAAGATAAACTGTATGTCCTGCAGTAGCTGCCACCTGTGCAATTCCTGCTCCCATGGCTCCTGCGCCAATCACTCCAATTCGCTGTTCCTTGCTGATCATCTTATTCGCCTTTAAAAACCGGTTTACGTTTCTCGAGGAATGCATTCACTCCTTCTTTATAATCGTAGGTCTCACCGGCCAAAGCCTGGTATTTCTCCTCCATCGACAATTGTTCTGTAAAGGAATTGTTCATCGCACCGTTCAACAACATTTTCGTATAGGCGATACCGCGAGTCGGCATTTCACTCAATTGAGTAGCCAGTTTTAACGAAGCTTCTTTCAACTGATCATCGGCCACAACTTTATAAAGCATGCCCATTGCCAATGCTTCCGCCGCTGAAACTTTATCTCCCAACATCATCAAAGCCGAGGCCCGTTGGAAACCGATGAGTCGAGGCAGGAAGAATGTACCACCGCTATCAGGAACAAGTCCGATTTTACTGAACGCCTGAATAAATGACGATGATTCAGCAGCAATCACTACATCACAAGCCAGCGCAATGTTCGCACCTGCTCCGGCAGCTACACCATTCACGGCTGCCACCACCGGCTTCTCCAGATTCCGGATTTTTTCCAGAACAGGATTGTAGTGTTCGCGGACAATAGTTTGAATACCCGGACCATTCACATCGATTGCCTCTGAAAGATCCTGTCCGGCGCAAAAAGCCTTTCCCTCACCCGTCAGCAGGACAGCCCGAACCGACTTATCTGCCGCCGCTGCGTCCAGCTCCTTTTGCAGAAGCAAGGCCATCTCACGGTTAAAACTGTTAAACTTATCGGGACGATTCAAGGTCAGCAATCGAACGCCGCCCTGTGTAGAAGAGAGAATACTGCTCATATGATTTTCAGACAAGCCACGAAAATACTCATTCGCACCCTAACCAGCCCTGAAATTGATCCACATCATGCAGGGACACACAGAAAGAAACAGCCCGGATTTATTAACAAATTGCGTCGACACGGTTAATAAATCTCCCCGAAAAGAGGAACAGTAGTCAACATTGGCCGGAAGACTCCAAAATAACGGCCGATTTCTTTTTTTATCCTTTCGGGCTTAGTACTTTCGCCTGCCGGAGAACATCACTCCGGAATTGTACAAAATCCTAACTATTCAATATAATCATGACGGGTTCAAAAATCACCATTAAAAACGGGAAACTGAAAGTACCGAACGATCCTATTATACCATTCATCGAAGGAGATGGCACAGGTGCTGATATCTGGGCTTCCTCAGTTCGTGTACTCGACGCTGCCGTTGAGAAGGCATTCAAAGGCAAGAAGAAGCTTATCTGGAAAGAAGTGCTGGCCGGAGAAAAAGCATTCAACAAAACAGGTAACTGGCTGCCACAGGAAACGCTCGATCTGATTGATGAATACAAAGTAGCGATCAAAGGACCCTTGACTACTCCTGTAGGTGGCGGAATCCGTTCACTCAACGTAGCATTACGTCAGCAGCTTGATTTGTATGCTTGTATTCGTCCTGTAAGATGGTTTAAGGGCGTTCCGAGTCCGGTAAAAGAGCCGGGGTTGGTAAACATGACCATTTTCCGTGAGAACACTGAAGATATCTACGCCGGTATTGAATATATGTCCGGCACTCCCGAAGTAGAAAAAGTTATCGCCTTCCTTCAGAATGAAATGGGTGTAAACAAAATCCGCTTCCCGAAAACATCATCAATCGGTATCAAGCCTGTTTCGCAGGAAGGAACGGAGCGTTTGGTACGTGCTGCACTTGAGCATTGCTTCAAATACAAACATACTTCCCTCACTCTTGTTCACAAGGGTAACATCATGAAATTTACGGAAGGTAAATTCAAGGACTGGGGATATGCACTCGCTGAGCGTGAATACGGAGATCGTGTTTTCACTTGGGTACAGTACGATCAGATCAAAGCCGACAAAGGTGAAGCAGCCGCCAACGAAGCCCAATCAGCAGCTGTTGCAGCAGGTAAGCTCATCGTGAAAGATGTTATTGCCGATGCGTTCTTACAGCAGATTTTATTACGTCCGGCCGAGTACGACGTGATTGCCACTCTCAACCTCAACGGTGACTACGTTTCTGATGCACTCGCTGCACAGGTAGGTGGAATCGGTATTGCGCCAGGTGCAAATATCAACTACATGACCGGACACGCTATTTTCGAAGCAACGCATGGAACGGCACCAAAATATGCCGGCAAGGATATGGTGAATCCTTCATCAGTTATCCTCTCTGGTGTAATGATGCTGGAATACATGGGCTGGGATCGTGCTGCCAAACTTATCGTAAAAGGACTCGAGCGCTCTATTAAAAAGAAGCGTGTTACCTACGATTTCGAACGTCTGATGAAAGGCGCAACCAAACTCAAATGTTCTGAGTTCGGTGACGAGATCATTGCAAATATGTAAGCTTAACAAAAGTGAAATACAGGAGGCTGTCCCGAAAAGGATGGCCTCTTTTGCTTATATCACCTTCTCTTGAAAGCGATAAAGAATCCGTTATTTACAATCGGTGAATTAATTTCTATCTTTGATTGATCTGCAAACCATGGAAAACAATAAAATCTTATTTACAGCCTCCTTCAATCCGATTTTCAAAACCTACATTCTATTATATGTAGCCTTTTTCATGTTGCTCTCAATTGTCGGAATCCCCTTAATGATTATTTGGTTTCTTGGAGTCGGACAATGGTACAGCAAACATTATTTCGCCAAACTGGAATGTGAACTAACCGAGCGCAATCTCCGGTTCAAAAAAGGATTGTTATTTCAGGTTGAAAAAACCATTCCTCTGGAAAATATTCAGGACCTGACATTCGTTGAAGGACCATTGCTTCGGGCCTTACATCTCACCATCATCCGGGTTGAAACAGCAGGCCAGGCCATGCATCAGGGAAATCAAATGTCACTTGTCGGAATCATCGACGCTCCGATTTTCCGTAAAGAAGTTCTGGAACAGCGGCAACGTATTATTCAAAACCGTAGCGGAGCACAGCAGAAAGATTCCATGACCGAGCTCACTCAGTCCGTCAAAAACATCGAACAACTACTACAAGAGCACATCGCGAAAAAATAATTCAACCACACTTGCGCACACTCCTACTCTTTTTATTTCTTCTTCAGCAACTGCAGGTAAGCGCGCAGGCAGATACGGTCTTTGCCAATTTCAGTGGACAACAAGCCGGCGACGAAGTAGTCATTTACTTCACCGTACGAGGAGGAATTCAATGCACGGATGTCCGCTTAGAACGCTCCACCGATCAGCAAAACTTCCAGGTCATTTACGAACTACCGGGAGTCTGCGGCAACCCCACCAAGGACGAATCCTACATCCTCACCGACAATTCACCCGCAGCAAACACCAGCAATTACTACCGCCTCGAAATGGGCTCCCTCGGTATTTACTCCGCAATTATTGATGTAGATTTTTTTAAGTTCACCTCCGGAGAGATCATCATCCAGCCCAACCCCTGCACACAATGCAACATTTATTTCCCCAACCGCCGCCGCGAAATTTGCAGTATTTCCCTCTACGATTACCACGGTAGAAAAATCCTTCAATCCACCATCAGCGACGAAACGTATCAACTATCCTCCATTTCGTCCTCTGGTGTTTACTTAATTGAAATCAGGTATCCGGATGGAGGGGTACGGAGGGGGCGGGTGGTAGTGCAATAGGAGAAGCCCCGCTGTTAATGACACTTAAACAGCTCAAAAGGCTGATGACAGGCATCGCAATAATACAAAGCTTTGCATGCTGTAGAACCGAATTGGCTGGTAAGTGATGTTTTTGCTGAATCACAAAAAGGACAAGTGATTTCTTCTTTCTTTAAAGACGAAAGAGGATGCAAATGTTCGAAGGTCAGTTTGGGAGGTGGAGCTATTCCGTAGGCTTTCAGCTTTGCTTTGGTTTCATCGCTGAGCCATTCTGTTGTCCAGGCTGGTTTGTAAATAACGCGGATGGAAACTTCCTTGCCCTCTTCAGTGAGACGCTCACGAACAGCATCTTCCATTGCTTTCATAGCGGGACAACCGGAGTACGTTGGAGTCATCACCACTTCCACCGCATTTCCATTTTCATGTACTTCCCTCACCACACCCAGTTCTACGATACTGATCGCAGGAACTTCAGGATCCGGAATATCATTTAAAATTTCCCAAACAGCTGATCTCATTTTTTATATATCCTTCCCTCTTACCACTTCGCATCTGGATAAGCACGCGGCAGGAACTGCATTTCAGAAAGCATATGTCCGAGGTGCTCCGTATGATTTCCATAAATACCACCCTTCGACTGATAACCTTTCATAGCAGGACGAACCAACGTAGCTTTACCCAGCACTTCATCTACCAGCTGATCCCATTCTGCACGCAGTGTATTCAGATCAACAGCGATACCTTCTTTGATCAACAACGCATCTACTTCATCCATCTCAAAAAGTTCATCCGTAAACGACCAGAGTTCATCCAACGCATCCTGAGCACGACGATGAGACTCGGCAGTACCATCTCCAAGGCGGATAATCCACTCAGAGCTATGACGAACATGATAGGTTACTTCTTTCAATGCTTTTTCTGAAAGTCCGGCAATAGTTTCATCCTTACTTTTCACCAGCGAACGAAACTGAAGGTATGCCTGACAACCGTATAAAAACGAACGCATCATCGTTTGAGCAAAATCGCCATTCGGCTGCTCTACCATACAGCGGTTACAGAACTCCCGTTCATTCCGATGGAAAGCCAGATCATCTTCCAAACGACCCTTCCCTTCTAACGTTGCCGCATAGGTGTAAAATCCGCGTGCTTGTCCGAGAAAGTCGAGTCCCATATTACTCATCGCAATATCCTCCTCAAGGATCGGACCATGACCACACCACTCGCATAGGCGCTGTGCCATCACTACCGCATTATCGGCCAGACGCACACAATAGGTAAACAAAGCTTGCTTCTTCTCCATTAGATTTGCTTAATGCCATCAGGCGTTTTATAATAATTCGGCCAGCGGTACATTTTATCATTCCCCGGATCGAAGAACGGTCCCATATCGGCAGGAGTTGAGGCAGTGATCGCTTCGGTTGGAACCACCCAGATATTCACGGCCTCCTGACGACGACCATATACATCACGTGCATTCTGCAATGCTAATTCAGCATCCGGTGCGTGTACATTACCGGCATGTGCGTGAGGAGCTCCTGTTTTTTCCTGAGTAAATACTTCCCAGGAAGGCCATTGATGTTGTTCAGACATTGGTATTTAATTACTGATAGGTTTAGAGGCAACAAAGTAAAAAAGGCCAGATCTTCCGGCCTTCGGTTTCAGCATGATTTTACTCAGGCTGCTGAAGATTTTCTTTTCGCGGCGTAAGCAGCTGCAGCTTCACGTACCCATGCACCATTTTCATGAGCATCGCGACGTTGCTTCATTCGCAACTTGTTACATGGACCATTTCCGCTGATGACCTGCTGGAATTCTGCCCAGTTGATCTCGCCAAATTCATAGTGACGTGTTTGCGGATTCCATTTCAGCTTCTCATCCGGGATTGTTAATCCGATTGCTTCTGCCTGCGGAACGGTACGGTCGATGAAGCGTTGGCGAAGGTCATCATTCGATTGCAACTTCACTTTCCACTTCATTAAATCACCCGAGTTTGGAGAATCTTTATCGGATGGACCAAACATCATCAATGACGGCCACCAGAAACGATTCATAGCATCCTGTGCCATTTCTTGTTGTTCCTTCGTACCACGCATCATGTAAGCCATGATCTGATATCCTTGTTTATTATGGAAATTTTCTTCCTTGCAGATGCGAATCATCGCACGGGAGTATGGTCCGTAAGAACACTTTGCCAAAACGGTCTGGTTCACAATGGCAGCACCATCAACCAGCCAGCCAATTGCACCCATATCCGCCCAGTTCAAGGTTGGATAATTGAAAATACTCGAATACTTCGCCTTTCCGGTCAAAAGCTGATCGATCATCTCTGACCGGTTGGTACCCAAAGTTTCAGCTCCCGAATAGATATATAACCCGTGACCTGCTTCATCCTGGATTTTCGCCAACAAAACTGCCTTCCGCATTAAACTTGGGGCGCGGGTTAGCCAATTTCCTTCCGGCAACATTCCAACAACTTCAGAATGAGCATGTTGAGACATCATTCGCAACAATTGCTTTCTATACCTCTCCGGCATCCAATCTTTTGGCTCAATCATTTGACCACCAGCTATTTTGGCATCAAACTCCGCTTCAAGACGGGCTAATTCTTCCTGGGCAATTTCCTGACTCATAAGAGATGTTTATCTTTTTTTTAACGGTATAAAATTAGAACAATCGGACTTCCAACACAAATGAGTTTTGTCAGATTTCCTTTCAACCTAAACAACAAATAATTTCAACGTAAGTTATCCATCTCAATTGGTCATTTTTTTTTCAGAACTGATCTAGTTTGGCAAGTTGCACCAAAAGTTTGGCGAAGGAAAAAAAAGAGGAGGTTTAGCAACGCAACAAATCGCAGCAATTCACGTAGAATACACGCGGCAAACTGCCTGCTAAACCCTAAAAACAGATGGTTTATCTATCTTTGTGGATATGAGGAAATTGACATACATAATTGCACTGACATTGCTGTCCCTCACCGGATGCCGGCATATCGAAGACGTGACCTATTTTCAACCAAAGGACTCCACACGCAGCGAGCGCAGAGTTGTATACCCGAATTTCAACATCGATCGCAACAAAGCATCCGCTCCGATTTATGAATATCAGATTCAATCGAACGACATTCTCTCCATTTACGTGAGCAGTCTGGATCCTGAAGCAAGTAGCTTCTTCAACGCCATTGCGCCAATTGAGCGAAACGAACAGACGACCAATAGTTCATTCACAACACGTACTGACATCGGATACCTGGTAGACGCACAAGGTATGATTGAATTACCATTAGTAGGAAAAGTAAAAGTGGCAGGACTTGCGACATCTGTTGCCCGCGACACCCTTACTCGTCGATTGGAGAAATTTCTGCAATATCCTTCTGTACGTATTTATATCGAGAACTTCCGCGTAACCCTGCTCGGAGAATTGAATCGTCCGGGAATGTACAATGTTACGAACGAAAAAATCACTATTCCGGAAGCTATTGGACTTGCCGGAGATCTCAGCATTTTTGCCAACAGGAAAAGTATTATGCTCATTCGCGAAGAAAACGGTGAGAAGAAATACACAACGATTGATTTAACACAACGAGATTTATTCAATGCACCTTACTATTACTTACGTTCCGGAGATATCATTTATGTATCACCCGTAAGTGGAAAAGTTGCCCAAAGTGATAACACTTACAGGGTACTCCCGATTATTGTTTCCAGCCTGACACTCATTGCAGTAATCGCAACGAGATTGATCAACTAATCAGCTACAGAATGACCGAGAACAGACCGATACAACCCAATCAGTACCCCGACCAGCAACAAGCAATCGGAGGTGGTGAAGCGAACAACCAGACGAATCTTAAATTTTTATTTAACAAGTTCTTTGTTCGACACTGGTACCTTTACGTATACACCTTAACGTTAGGGTTGATCACCGCCTACTTCTACAACTGGTACTCTACTCCTATCTATTTTACCAGCTGCACTGTATTAATAAAAGACAATAAACAACGTTACAACAGTAATGACCTTCTGGCACAGCTGAACGAATTCAATACAGAAGGTGGTATAGAGAATGAAATCGGTATTATCCGTTCACGTCAGCTTATTTTAAAAACACTGCATGCTCTCGGCTACGACAAGAGTTACTATCTGAAAGGAGAAATCAAAACCTCCGAGATGTATACAGAATCACCCATTGCTCTGGAGTCAGACACGCTCTACCCCATAGCCATGAGTACGGCATTGAATATTGAAATTATCGACGATAAAAAGTATAAAATAAGTTATAATCACCCTTCCGGATACCAGATTGGTTATTACAGATTTGGAAAAAAAGTCCGGACTAAAATCGGTATCTTCAGTCTTGAAAAAACCGACAAATTCAAAGACGAAGCATTCCGCAAAAAATCATACGACAAACGCAATATAGTTATCCGCTTCAATTCGCTGGAAAACATGACTGACAATTACCAGACCGCCCTCAAAGTGGACAAGGTGAGTAAATTATCAACTATGTTGCAGGCGTCTATTCAGGGCCCGGTACCAAATAAAAACGAGGATTTCCTCAACAAACTTTTCGAATTTTACATTGACAAAGGAATTGAAATCAAAAACGAATACGCTGTAAATACCCTTCGGTTCATTGATGAGCAAGTTGAATTGCTTACTCAGGATATTGATGAAAACGAAGCCAGTGTAGAAAAATTCCGTGTACGTAAAGGCATCACCGACTTAAGTGTTGAAGCTACCTCCTATCTCGAGAGTGTAAAACAATTTGATGCTAAAATCTCTGAACTGCAGGTGCAAATTTCCTTCCTCAATTATCTCGAAGGATATGTTTCTCAAGGCAAAGAATTAAGCGGAAATATTTCTCCCGGCAGTGTACTTGTAAACGACCCACTTCTCACCAACCTCATTCTGAAAATGAATGAACTGGAAAACAGAAGAAAATCGCAACTCTCCCGTGCTAAAATGGACAACCCGATTGTGGTTAGTCTCAACATAGAAATTCAAAACACAAAGGCTGCACTTCTCGAAAACATTAAAAGTTTACGTAACGGATTGCGCTCTTCACTCGACGAAGCCAATTCACAGAAAGGATCAGTACAAGGCAAACTCCGACTATTACCGGGAGCACAACGTGAATTGCAGAGTATGATGCGTGGTTCCAACATTAAGGAGACACTTTATTCATATCTTTTGCAAAAACGTGCTGAAACTGCAATTCTGCTCGCATCAACAACTGCTGATAACCGTATTGTTGACACACCACGCACCTATTACAAACCACTCAAGCCTGTTAAAAGCCTGAGTTATTCGATTGCTATCATCCTCGGACTTGTCATACCAGGCGTACTTATTTACGCAAGAGATGTACTCAACGATAAAATCAACGATCGCTACGACATTGAACGTTTAACGAACATCCCAATGTTGGGAATGATCGGTCTTAGCGCTTCAAAATCGAGTCTGGTGGTTACAGAGAAACCAAACTCCCATATTTCCGAGGCATTCCGCTCTATCCGAACGAACCTGCAATACTTTACACCGAACAAAGAACAGAACGTGATTATGATCACTTCGTCCATCAGTTCGGAAGGAAAAAGTTTTTGCTCGATCAATCTTGCGGTAATGATGGCGATGTCGGGAAGAAAAACAATCCTGGTAGGATGTGACCTTCGTAAACCAAAAATCACAGTCGGATTTGACTTCACCTCTGAAGTCGGATTAAGTAATTACCTGATTGGAATTGCCAATGAAAAGGAAATTATTCAAAACTCCGGTAGTATTCCAAACCTCGACATTATCCTTTCCGGCCCTAAACCGCCCAATCCTTCAGAGTTGATTATCTCTCCGAAGATGGATGAGCTGTTTGCATACCTGCGTAAACATTACGACAATATTATTCTCGATACACCTCCTATCGGACTTATCACCGATGCAATGGTATTGTCGAAATATGCAGATGTAAACATTTACGTTGTTCGTCAGGGAGTAACCCGTCGTCACCATATCAATTTCGTTAACAAACTGTACAACGAAGGAAAAATCCGCAATGTATGCGTAATCATGAATGCGATGAAAGTCAGCAACCGGAGTTATGGATACGGATATGAGTACTCCTACGGCTACGGATATGGCTATGGATATGGCTATGGTTACTACGAAGAGGATGCACCAAAAGGCGGCTTCGGATCAGCCATCAAGTCTGTTTTCTCGTCGAAGAAACGGAGATCCAAGTCCAGCAAAAAAGCATAATCTCCTCCAGGTTTGAGTGGCGCTACCCGGAATCCGATACAATTTTTAAAGTCGAAGTTTGACAAAGAGTCTAAAACACTCTTCAAAAACAGCGGCTGGGTATTCACTTCTACTATTATTGGCAGCGGTCTCGCATTCCTGAGAGCCATTCTTATTGCACGATTTCTTGGAGTAGAATTACTGGGGATTTACACCCTTGCCATTGCGTTTGTGCTCACTACTCAGGAACTGATGCGTTTAAACGTATCAATGGGTCTTATAAAATTCGGAGCCGGATATCTGGCAGAAAACCGAAAAGACAAGGTCGCCTCCGTGATTAAGATGAGTCTGCTTTTAAGTTCAGGATCAGCACTTGCTTCGATAGTTTTATTGGGCGCCATGATATTCATCTCCTATGATACCTTTCTCCCGGCTCCAGGCTTAGCGTTACCTGTTTTGCTGTTTTCCCTAGCTAATGGGATGTCATTTGTAGATGCAATCAGTAAATCGAGCTTAAAACTGCACTATAAATTCAAAACAAATTCGGTGATCCAAATCGTAATGGATATCATTGAATTTAGTCTGATTACTGCTACACTATTTACCTTCAAAAACAACCTCATCTACTTTTTCTATGCCAGTATTGTTGCCAGAATAATCAACAGTCTGGTTTGCAATTATGCTGCATGGGCCGAACTCAAACCCGACCTTCAACCTTATTGGAAAAGCAGCAAACTTCAGCTCATCGAAAGTGACAAAAAGGAATATCTACGCTTTGTTTTCAGCAATTCACTCAGCAGTTCCATAAAGGTATTGATGAACCAGGGAGATGTACTTTTACTTGGAAATATAGCAGGCACCGGAGCTGTTGGTTTATATTCTACTGCAAAGAAACTGGCCTATTCCCTACTTACAATTACTGACCCTTTGGTTAACGCCATCTTCCCGCAATTCTCGATGCTGGTCGCCAAAAAAGAATTTGCCAAGGTGAAAGTCATGTTGCGCAAACTAAGTCTATTGACGATGGGTCCGGCAGTGTTATTTGTTGCAATTAGTTACTTCTTCAAAGAGGAGCTGATCATATTATTCTTCGGACCTGAATTTGCCGATGCCGCCCTTCCCTTCTTTTACCTGATGATCACAGCAGTACAGGCTTCGATTTTCTTCTGGGCACTACCGTTGATTCAAAGTCTGGGAATGGCCAACCTGCGCTTGAAAGTATACCTGAGTGCAATCGTTGTTGGAGCCTTCATTGCCTTTTTACTCACCCCCGACATGGGCCCAACAGGAACTGCTATCGGTGTTCTAGCAGCCAATGTCTATATCAATCTCCGGTTTATCTATGTCGGAGTGAGATCGATCAGCAAGACGAATTAAATCTCTTTTCCACTTATCTTAGCCCCACAAAAGGAACCCGCAGCCAGTATTCTGCGTAAAAACGGGACTATGTCCAAACCCAGAAAAAAGACACCGGTCAATATCATCATCCGCAATAAAATCAATTCCGGATTGAGGTATCTCAGTGCCGACCGGCGGATGCTTCCTTCGTTTATCATTGTTGGTGCTGCCAAATGCGGTACGACCTCATTGTACAATTACCTGATTCAGCATCCGCACATCCTACCAAGCTCCCGAAAGGAAGTACATTATTTCGACTACTATCATCATAAAGGTTTAAGGTGGTATAAATCTCATTTCCCGCTAAAGGAAGAAGCAGATCGTCGTGCGAAAGAGGTAAACGGAACTGTCATCACCGGTGAATCCACCCCCTATTACTTCGCACATCCCTTAGCTGCAGCAAGAGCAAAAGCTTTATTGCCAAACGCTCGACTACTAATAATGCTCCGTAATCCGATTGAGAGGGCTATTTCCAGTTACAACAATCAGGTGCGACTAGGCATAGAAAAACTACCGACCTTCGAAGCGGCGGTAAGGGCTGAAGCAGGACGCATCGACGGACATGAAGAGCGTCTAAAAAATGATCCATCCTATTCCAGTTACGAGCACAAGTACTTTGCGTATATCCGTCGCGGTGAGTACGCCGATCAGCTGGAGCAATGGCTGCAACATTATCCCATTGAACAGTTCACCATACTGCAGAGTGAAAAATTCTTTGCCGATGCCGCACCTTGTTTCAAAGAGGTGATCAATGCACTGGGAATTCCTGAATGGCGTCCCGAAAAATTCAAAGTCTTTAATGCAGGTGGTGAATATGAACAGATGGACACTGCCCTTCGTCAGGAACTCGAAGCACACTATAAACCACAAAACGAAAAGCTCTACTCGCTGATCGGAAAACGATTCGACTGGTAATTATGCAACCAACCTCTGCGATATTCGAAGCAAGCTCCAAAGCGGTAGCACTAAAATTTCCGCTACAGACGCTGCAATTTTATTTTGGCAACAAAGCACCGATGCAGCGTTCTGTGATACTAAATGCTGCAAAGCATCTATTCGGTAATGCCACACCGTTAGCACCCTGGAAGGAAGCCCTTCATGAAATTGAATCCGGAAACCTGATTCCACCTACCGAAAACATTAACAATATTCCTGTAGGAAACAGTCTGGGAAACACCTTCGGAAAATGGATATATTGCTGCGTACGTGTTTTAAAACCGGCTTCCATGATTGAAACCGGTGTTGCACACGGGTCGAGCTCATGGATTATTCTGAATGCTATGGAGAAGAATAAAAAAGGAAAACTTATTTCCATTGATCTTCCCAACAACGATACAAATGAAGCTTATAACTTCGGAGTAAAAACACCTCCTACCGGATGGCGGGTTCCCGAACAACTTCGTCAGCGATGGAGCCTTCGTCTGGGTGATGCGCGCATTCTTCTCCCGGAGGCGTTGAAGGAATTTGGCAAACTGGATATCTTCTTTCACGATAGCGATCATAGTTACGGACATATGAAGTTTGAATTTGAAACATCGTTGCCGTTTTTATCATCAACAGGAATTCTGCTGAGCGACGACGTTCATAAAAATGCTGCATTTGCCGAATTAGTCAGCAACAACAACTTACATGCCCTGCAATTCAACAAAGGCGGTGCGGCCATCAGAAAGTAATCAGTTATGAAGTCCGCAACCATCATTTACCTGACACCATTTGACATCTTGCGTCCACGGACGAATCAGGTAAGCGATGTGCGTTTTACAGAAGGCTTTGCACAAAACGGATGCACCGTACATCTTCTCGCACCTTTTGTTGAAAGAACAGACAATATACCAAAAACAGAAGTCAATTCTATCTACGGATTGGAAGCGCCGGTATCGGTACATTATCTTCCGTGGACATTCCGCAAAGACATCAAAGGCACTGTCAACGCCTTGCTCATTGCGATGATGGACATCTACTACATTTTTCGTATCAAGGCAAAACAACCGAAAAAAGAAGAGATTGCAGTCATAAGTCGCAATGCCGTATTGTTATTGCCACTCTGCCTATTGCGGGCTATACTACCTTTCTTATTCAAGCGGGTAAAGATTATACATTGGTCGCATGATTTTAAAGTAAAATGGAGCGACAGACTTGTTTATCGCCTCTGCAACGGACTCTTTTTCACCAACTCCAGTATCCGCGATTCACTCTGCAAAGTAACAGGATATCCAGAAGCAAAAACTGCGATCACACTTAATCCGATCACACAAAAACAGGCTGAAGAAAGGCTGAATCGTAGCGAGGCAAGAAAACAAATCGGTTTATCCGCACAAATACGACCACTGGCTGTCTACACCGGAAAACTCGGATTCAAATATCAAGCTGAAATCATTCACATTCTGGAAGCCGCAGCTCTACTACCTCAAGTAGACTTTCTGCTCACAGGCGGGAGTCCGGATGTAGTTAGCTATTGGCAGAAAGAATGTAGCCAACGACAACTTAACAACATCACATTCACCGGCTACATTCATAACTATACGGATATCCGCTATTATCAATATGCAGCCGATGTCTTGATCACCTACTATACCCGACAAGGTCATGATCCGAGGTACAATCTGCCGAATAAAATCTGCGAATACATGCTTACGGGTAATATTATTGTCAGCCCAGACTATCCGGCTTCCGCAGATCTCTTATATCCCAACAACTGCCATTTCTGTGCTCCGGAATCAAGTGATGCATTAGCTGCAGCAATCAAAGAGGCGATAGAAAATCCGGAACTAAGTCGGGAAAAGGCAGCACGTGCAGCCCTTGAAGTCCGTGAAATCACGTTCAAGAAACAAGCCTTCCGGCTATTATCATTCATCAACGAACTACCATGAGTGAGCTGCTGAAAAGATACCTCGAACGTCGACACATCGACCGAAATGACAAAGCCGTATCCGGACTTTTCCCCTCTCTCGGCGCATATCTCCGATCACGGAAGGTGTGGAAGCGTCTTCAGAACAAAGCACACCATCAGCGCCACGAAGGACATCCAACTACAATCCATATTTCCGGCTACGAGGGTAAGAACAAAACAGCACAAACTATTCAGCACTACTTACAAACTCACAAACATCCTGCAATAAAAGCGGCATTTGTGCAGGGAAGTATTGCTGATTGCGAAGAAACTGCATTTAGTGATTTCGATGGAATATTATTGATTGATCCCGCCGAAATTTACAGTGCTTCACAGCTACGTGTCCTGCATAAAATTGTACACAAAACCGCTCATCTGATGAAAAAGATGGATCCGCTACAACATCATGGATGGAGCGTACTTCTCAGCACGGAACTAAACCGATATCCGGATGCACAACTTCCCTCCCTGCTTTTGGAAAAGAGTAAATGCCTATACCCATCCACTGGTTTTAGTGTTACAATAAAAGTTGATCCGGCACATCAGGATTACAGCATCCTTTACGAGGATTTATGTCAGGGAATTTATAAACGATCAGCGCAGGAAAGCACACTCCAACAATTCTATTACAGCAAACTTTTTATCAGTGAATGCCTTTTGCTACCTGCGGCGTTCCTCCAGGCATTGAATAAAAAACCAATCTGGAAAAAAGATAGTTTCGAGCTTATACAACAACATTTACCGGCCAGGCATCT
>JAGOJO010000074.1 GCA_017995075.1 Bacteroidia bacterium
GGTTGCTGCGACCTTTTATATCAGTACAATCTTCACTATTTTCATACATTATGGTCTGCTGAATTATTGGATTTAACTTGTTGTGTATCAGGTTTTTGATAGCTGATGGTTGATAAAAATCATATTCAATGTAAAAATTGTTACTAAAATTCAAGAGTGTTGACTGTATATTTGTGACATGCTACGCAAAGCAGCGGTTTGGATTTTGTTATTCGTGATGATCTTTGAGACATCCGGTAAAACTGCATTGCTGATTAATTTTGAATTGCGCCGAGATTATTTTGCAAAAGAACTTTGTGTAAAGAAAGACATCCCCGATAACTGTTGTAAAGGTTCTTGCCAGTTGACCAAGGAAATCAAAGAGCAGGACGAGAGAGAAACAAAAAGTTTCCCTCTAGTACAGGTAAAATCTGAATTGCTTTTTTTTGAAACCAGGGAAAGTAAACTTCGTTTTTACAGGGCATCTTCAGAGTTGCCATACGATGAGCTATACACTACTGTGAAAAGTGGTCACACTACGGAAGTAATTAAGCCGCCAATTGCCTGATTTTATCTTTATCAATGGATATTGCTGCCATTTCTCTGTAAAAACAAACAGGGGATGAAACAGATATATTCTGTTTATTGTTAACTTTATCAAATCACGCAAAAGACCAAAAAATGAAAAAAATTATCTCAATGCTGGCTTTCGTAGCCATGATCAGTGTTTCCTTTACTGCCTGTAAAGATGATGACGAAGAAGTAGCCCCAGACGGAACTGTTTCTTTGGAGTTTACCAATATTGCCGGTAATAAAAATGTTGATACTACCGGTGCTACTACTTATACCACCGCTTTAGGACAAAGTTTTAACATTAAGCGGCTGAAGTATTATATCTCCAATGTAAAGCTTTTGAAGAACAATGCAGTTGTTTATACAATGCCTGAAAGTTATTTTCTGGTGGATGAGTCTAAACAAAGCTCTACCAAATTATCTATTCCTAAAGTACCAAACGGTTCTTATGATCGGATTCAGTTTATGGTCGGAGTTGATTCCGCGAGGAATGTTAGCGGAGCCCAGAGTGGTGCTTTAACTCCTTCTGATATGTTCTGGAGCTGGTCTACAGGATACATCTTCTTTAAATTGGAAGGACAATCTACTTCAGCTCCCGGTGGCAATTATGTATACCATATCGCCGGATTTAAAGATCCCAATGTAGCGTCAAGAACAATTGATCTTACTTTCAATGGAGCTTCTCTCGTTGTGGAAGGTTCACGTGAAGCAGAGATTCATGTTTTTGCGGATGTATTGAAGGTCTTCAACGGCGGTCCGGCAACAGTAGATCTCTCTACAACCTACAATGTTATGACTACCGGCGCGAATTCCATGAAGATTGCGGATAACTATGCCGATATGTTCACTTTTGATCACCTGCACAATTAATTGATTCAAGCGCTCCATACTGAGGTGATTCGTATGGAGCGCTTTTAAAGTTACCACCATGAAAAAGTTATTGGTATTACTCTCGGGAATTGCAATGTTCAGTATTTCCTGCAGTGATAAGGATGATAATCTGACCACAACTCCGCCGGAAGTCCCGGTTGAATTTTATATTCCTGACGGATTTCCTGCTCCTGTATATAATTTTCAGAATAATCCAATAACACAGGATGGTTTTAAATTGGGGCGTAAACTCTTTTATGATCCTATCTTGTCACGCGATAGTACTGTCGCCTGTGGAAGTTGTCATCAGCAGTTTGTGGCCTTTGCTCATGCCGATCATCGCTTTAGTCATGGAATCGATAATCTGGTTGGTTCGCGTAATTCTCCAGGGCTCTATAATCTAGCATGGTTCCCCAATTTTATGTGGGATGGTGGTGTGAATCATATCGAGGTGCAGCCGATTGCTCCGATTAATAATCCGGTAGAAATGGATGAAACACTGGCCAACGCTGTATTTAAATTGCAACGGAGTTCATTTTACCCGCAGATGTTTGAAAAAGCATTCGGTTCGGATAGTGTAACTGCTCAGCATATGTTAAGAGCAATGGCACAGTTTATGGGTGCGATGATCTCTGCCGGCTCTAAATATGATGAATACCGCGCTGGTAATGTAACACTGACAACTTCGGAGATGAACGGGCTGAATGTTTTCAGAGCAAAATGTGCTTCCTGTCATACAGAGCCGCTTCTAACGGATATGCAGTTCCGAAATAATGGTCTGGATAGTGTGTTTTTTACGGATGCCGGTCGTGGACATATCACCCAGCTCCCGCAGGATTCCGGGCTCTTCCGTGTACCCTCGCTTCGTAATGTGGCATTGACCTATCCTTATATGCACGATGGTCGCTTCTATAGTCTGAACAATGTGCTCGATCATTATTCTTCCGGTATTGTCCAAAGCAGTACGTTAGATCCTTTACTGACACCGGGTGGAATGAATTTGACAGCACAGGAGAAAACAGATATCATTAGCTTCCTATATACTTTAACTGATCATAAATACATTGCTGATAAACGATTCAGCGAAGTTCAATAATGTATTTTGTTAAACGTTGGGCAGTAATTGTCTTGTGCTGTATTGGAATACAGGACACCTTGTCTGCATGTGATATGTGTGGTTGTTTTATGGGAGTACTCCCAAGCGATCGCCGGTCTTTTGTGGGGCTTCATTACCGTTATAGATCATTTTCCGGAAGTAATGTTAGAGGAAATAATGTGTTTCCGGATGGTGCATTGAAAACCATGCATGATGTTCATGGAGCAGCTCCGGCTACGGATGGTTATGAAATTTACCGGGCTGTAGAGCTACGTGCAAGATATTATCTTCATCAGCGACTGGAGTTAAATCTGGTGGCACCCTATCTCATGAATAAGGATGTTACGCCAACCACTAAACTGGCTGTATCCGGTTTAGGTGATATGACGCTGATGGCCGGCTGGCAGCTGGTGGATGATTATGAAAAAGGAGAGTTCCGTCACCGTGTTTTATTGGGTGCAGGTATAAAGTTCCCTTCAGGGAGTCCGAATAATACTCTGGATGGTTTTCGCTATCCCTTGTTGATTCAATCGGGAACGGGCAGTACAGATGGACTTCTCTATGGAACGTATCAGCTGGGCTTCAGAAAGTGGAGGTTGTCATTGACTCCGGTCTACAAGATAAATGGTACAAATCGTTTTGAGGAACGTATCGATAACAGCAAAACACTTTTTGGGAACATCTATTATAAAATTGAACCGAACGATAATCTGGCTATACTACCGGCCGCGCTGGTGTATTACGAGAATACAAAAGGACTCTATGCAAACGATGTTTTCGTAGAGGGTACCCGTATGAACACATTGATGACCGGTATTGGTGCAGATGTTTTCTGGAAGAATTATGGGTTTAATTTTGGTGTGCATGTTCCGGTTTATGAGCAGGAGAATAACAGTGGATTGGAAAGTCGGCTGCGTTTTATGGCTGGTCTGACCATGTTCTTTGATCAGGAGAAGTTCATTTTTAAGAGTAAGTAGCAGCAGTAATTTTACGTAGTTAAGCGGCAAATGCTATTAACACCGCCTTGTAGATAAGTAGCTTGTATGCTACATGCTATCACCATGAGCATTCATGTAGTTTTGAGAAACACCCATTATGAAGAGGGTAGTAAGCTCGTCCATTATTTCATTAGTCATTTTGCTGCTTATTGCGGGAGGGTTCTTCTATTGGCAATTTTTAAAGAATGATGCCGGTGAAGCCTACGATGCAGTGCCTTCGGATGTGGCGTTTGTGATCTCGGTGGATCCAACTTCGGGTGAACTTCAGAGGCTGGCAAAGAGCTCGTTCTTCAATGGCAGTGATAGTGTGCCGGTGTTGAAGTCGTGGCAGGCGGCTTTGCTCGATTTCAATAATGCTTGTCTGAATAACGCCCGGCTGAAAGAAGTTTTTGCTTCATCTCCCTTGCTGATCAGCGGCCATGTGACCGGTCCTTCTGCATTTAGTTTGTTGTTTGTGATGCCTGCCAATGCGGAGTTAAGTGCTTCGTCAGAGGAAGTTATTGCGACAGTGTTGAAGAAGAAAGGTGCGGTGCAGTCGAGGAATTATAATGGAGTGGAGATTAAAGAGATGATAATGGATGAGGGTCGCTCGTTTTCGTGGGCGATTTCCCGTGGTGTGTTGATCGGCAGTACTACACCTTATCTCGTGGAGGATGCTTTGCGTCAGCAGCGAAATGATGAGGCTCCTTCTCCGGCAAATGAACTGAAGGCGTTTATCAATGGTAAACCGCGGGAGATGGTGTATGCGGTACACTATACGGGCTTTGCGAAGTGGCTGAAGACGCAGTTCAAGGATCCGGCTTCGGTGCGCTTAAATGGTCTCGATCGGTTGGGTAGCTGGTCAGTAATGCGACTTGATCTGCATGCGAATATTATCTCGTTTAACGGTGAAACACTCACGGGGGATACTACGGCGTTCCTGAATCTGTTTCAAAACCAACAACCCGTTCAGCGGAAACTGATCGATTGGTTGCCGGCGAAAACGGCTGCTGCGGTGATTTGGGGTGCGAGTGATCCGGCAGGCTTTTTAAATGGACTGAAGGATTACCGCAAGCAAATAAATGAGCAAAACAATGCGGCGACTATTCTTCCTTATTTCCGCGATTGGATTGGGGAGGAGATGGCGCTGGTGGTGACGCAGCCTGCAGGTAGTCTCACCGATAACAACTATATGGCGATGTTGAGTGTGAAGGATGCGGCGAAGGCTGCTTCTCAGTTGGCAGCGCTGGCAGGAAATACTGATAACAAAGAGGAGTATTATAACGGATATACTATTCGGGTGATCGACCGGAAATCGGTGATGCAGGATTTACTGGGGTCGCTGTTTTTCAGAGTGAATAAGTTCTTTTATACGAGTGTGAATAGTCATATCGTAATTGCGAATCAGGCTTCAGTGCTTCGGGCGTATATCAATGATGTGAAAACCGGAAATCTTTTGGTGAAGCAGGATCGTTATCAGAGTCTGGCTGCGCAAGTACCGGCAAAGGGGAATTTGTTTTTCTATTGTAGTATTCCTCAGTCAGAGCGTTTGTTTAGTAGTATCGCTGCTCCGGCCTGGGTGAAATGGCTGGCAGAGTATGGTGAGGTGTTGAATAACTGGAATGGGTTGACGTTCTCGGTGAGTCGCCAGCAAGGATTGTTTACTACTACAGGTTGTCTGGGTTATTTTAATGCTTCGGCGCGTGGACCGCAATTGGCTTGGAATACAAAACTGGATACTACATTGACGGCAGGTCCGTTTTTGCCTTCGCCTTCTTCTGGACTCATCTTCGCCGGTGATGCGGCACAACAACTCTATGCGTTTGATGAATCCGGCAGCCTTCGCTGGAAGAAGAAACTGGAAACACCATTGATGAGTAAAGTGGAGGCGGTGGACTTCTATAAAAACGGTGCCGTGCAATATTTATTCTCGACACATTCTTTTGTTTATCTGGTGGATTCCGCCGGTAATAATGTGGGGAGTTATCCTTTCCGTTTGCCTGCTGAAGCTTCGGCGGGACTTACCTTCGTGCAAGGTGATGCAGCACGCGATGCCCGTTTTTATATTCCTTGTAAGAATCTCCGTTTGTTTGCTTATGATATTTCCGGAAAGCCATTGCCGGGCTTTGCACCTATGAAACTTCCGGATGTGGTGGTGCAGCCGATTTGTATGCTGAAAGAAAATTCGGAGATGGCTGTATTGGTAGAGAAAGGCGTTTGTTTCATCGCATCAATTACCGGCGAAAGAAAATATACGATTAAAGGAACGGTAGCGCCTGATTCAGGGACTGTCCTTTCACCTTTGCCGGGAAGTGTTGGGCTATTTTCTTATCGCTCAGAAAATAAAATGCGCCTGGTGGCAGAAGGTGGAGAGCAGCAGGAAATGGAGTTGAATGGCAGTGAGAATTATTTTGATATTGCGTTTGGAGATGTGAATGGCGATTCGGTGCCTGATAAATTAATCGCTGCGAATAATGGTTTCAGAGTAGAAACATTGGATGGATTGACGCTTTTCCGGTTTAAATCCGATGAACAGTTTTCGGGTACTGCATTCCATCAGGTGAGTACTGTTTCATTTATCTCTGCGGTTTCTGTGGGCAGATGTTATTTATTTAACCGGGATGGGTCTCTTTATGAAGGTTTCCCTTTGTCCGGTTATACTGTTCCTCTGATTTCAGAGGGCAGTGAAGGAGAGAAGATTATTCTGCTGCGAAGCGGAGATGATAATTTTAGCTTGTACCAATTGCCGTAGAGCCCTATAGGTTTTCGGTTAGTGCGATTAAGGATTGTGTTTGAAGGAAGGTGGTGGTGTATTTGCTGGCGTTCATAAAATCTAACTTATATCAACTAACTAACTAACCAGTTCAAAAACAGAAAACATGAGTAAAATGGCATTCTTCTACAGGCATGATGAGTTGTATGATTGCAGCCTGAAGGCGCTGAAGCGCAGAGATTATAAAATTGTACATGCAGATGAAAGTAATGGGACAATTACTGCTACCTATCAGCGATCATTGTTGAATCCGAAAGTGATGGTGGAAATCAAAGTGGAGAAGCGTGATGAGGAGCAATCCTGTCTGAATATTATCTCACGAGCGATTGGAGGATTTTTTAGTTCGGATAGATATGTTTCGCAACTGGAAGAACGATTGGTCAGTTCACTGGTAAAATTCACATAAAAAAAAGAGAGCCTCTGGTTTTAACCCGGGGCTCTCTTTTTTTTGATTTCTTCGCAGACTATTCAATCGCGAAATCAACTCTTCTGTTCATCGGATTGAGTGTAGTAGCCATTGGCTCTTTCTCTCCTTTTGATTCAGTTGAAATGCGGGCCGGATCAATTCCGTATTGTTTTACAAGATGATCTCTTACGTTGTCTGCACGACGTTGTCCGAGTTTCAGATTCTGATCTTCGTTACCACGTACATCACAGTTACCTGTAATTTTTAATTTCAGATCAGGATTTGCTTTGAGAACTTTTGCAATTACCAGTAAGCGGTCGTAGTTGATGTTTTTGATGGTTGCAGAGTTCAGGTCGAAGAATACAGAAGGAAGGAATCCTGTTCCGTTTTTACCATTTGCTCCACCAACACCGTCTTTACCGAAGTCACCAGGTTTCGCAATTGTGATACCCTGGAAGTTAACAAGTGATCCTGCGCCGGTTAATGGCTCAAGGTCACGGCTGTCAGCCACTCCGTCACCGTCAGTGTCTGTTTCAGCTCCATTAGCATCTACTTTCGCTCCTTTAGGTGTGAATGGATCAGCGTCTTTTCCGTCAGCTACACCGTCACCGTCAGTATCAACTGTTGTTCCGTCACCATATACTTTTGTGCCTTCTGCTGTGCTGTTGTCTTTATCAAACAAATCGGATACACCGTCTTTGTCTTTGTCACCGCTGATGATGTCGATCTTCTCTTTCATATCAGCCATGTCGTTGTAAACGATTTCCATTGGGTTAACCCATTCCATTGGCTTGTTCTTCTTGCCAAAGGTGTAGTTAACCGCAGCGTTTACCATGATGTAGTTGTCAAACTCAGAGTAAGTTTTAACAGTTGCATCTACATCATCCGTGAATGATTTGCGGTATTCGAACGCCAGACCAACATCAAATTTGTTGATTTTGTATTTAAAGCCAAGACTCACAGGTATCATCAGCTCAGTAACGTTGCCTGATTTGCGCAGTAAAATAGAATTCGAAGAATCAGATTCTACTTCTGCATCGAAGTTGAACATTCCAACGCCCAGTGTTGCCACCATGTGGAAGTTCTTGTTGCGGTTGAGGAAGGAGATGTTACCGAAATTGTAAGTCATTTCGAGTGTTCCTTCGTACATCGGACTATTGTATTTTACCGCCCATTCTTTGGTTCCCGGACCACCTGATCCAGGAAACTGTACTGATTGGTAATTAGTATCGAGGTATTCAACATCATTTCCGCCAAAGCTGGAAATCATAAAACGGGCACGCCCTCCAATTGAGTGGGTGATCTGGTGGTGAACCTGTACTCCAAAGGCGGGCTTCAATAAACCCTGCTCAAGGAAACGGTTGTTGTTTTGTGATCCTTTTAATAAGTCGCCAAGTAAGTGACTTACACCTACAGTAGCTCCAACCGACCAACGGTCATAGTCTTTAAGTTTTGGAAGTCCGTAATTGGAGCTGGATGTTGATCCGGTCTTGTCCTGGGCGAATGCCGAAAGACTGCAACCAATGAGTAGTACGCTGAGTAAACTTTTGATGTTCATGCAAACTGCTTTTTGCGATTAGGATGCAATATTAACTATTCTATGTTTATATCCCTAATTGAATGAAGGTTAACTATTCCTTAAAGCCTAATTTCGTGGAGCTTAGGTTCGGGTGCCGATTCCAAAATCTCCAAAATGTTCCGTAGATGCCCCGGGTCGTTTACAAAATCCAGTTTATCACTCTCTAAAATTATAATCCTTTGATTGTCAATTGATTTTAAGTGTTGGAGGTATTCCTGGCTGAGGTTTTCCAGGTAATCGGCAGGTATGTTTTTTTCGTAGTCGCGTCCCCGTTTGGCGATGTTTTTTAATAAAACATCCGTGCTTTTATGAAGATATAAAATCAGGTCGGGCGGACGTAAGGCCGGGTTGATAAGGGTGTAAAAACGGGTAAACAAGTCTAGTTCAGCTCCCTTCAAGGTGACTTTGGCAAATAACAGACTCTTTTCAAATATATAGTCTCCCACCAATGGCTGTCCATCAATGAGTGCAGTTTGCTGGGCCTGATTGATCTGCTGAAATCGTTCTGCCAGAAAAGACATCTCCAGCGGGAAAGCAAACCGCTCCGGATTCTCATAGAATTGCGGTAAGAAGGTGTTGTCGGCAAAAGCTTCCAGCACCAGCGAAGTATTGAAGAGGTTGGAAAGAATTTTGGCGAGTGATGTTTTCCCTGCTCCAATATTTCCTTCTACAACGAGATAAGGATACTGCAATATTGGTTGACTCATGAGATGGTAGAGTAGGGTTGTACATTACCTTGATCTTCGCATCTTTCCAGAAGCCAGGTTAGCGGTTTTGCATAGACAGGATGAATGTAATCAGGAAGAATCTCTACCAATGGCAGTAAAGTGAATCTCCTGCAGGGAATTCCGGCATGTGGAATGGTGAGATGATCGTCGTAGTAAACAAGGTCGTCGTAGAATAAAATGTCCAGGTCGATGGTGCGTGGACCCCATTTTTCCGTCCGGATTCTGCCCAGCTTTAACTCTATCTCCAGCAATGTCTTTAGCAGTTCAAAAGGATTCAGGATGGTTTCTACCTGAATGACTTTGTTTAAGAAATCGGGTTGTGCTTTTATTCCCCAGGCACTGCTTTCATATATCGATGAACTGATGATCGGCTTTCCTACTACTGCCTGAATGAAACGTTCAGCCTGTTCCAGGTTGCGCTCGCGTTGATCGAGGTTGCTGCCTAAAAGAAGGATGGCGTTGTGCTTCATAATGCAAAGATAATAGAGATTTGGTCTGTCCGGCGGTTGGAAACTTTGCGTTTTATTAATCTGTACTGTGCAATGGTTTTCTACATTTACATGCATCCGGATATTCGTCCAGGTGGCCGTCTACCGGTTAAACCTTTAATAATTTTTATCATGAAAAAACATGTACTACTAACCGTCTTGTGCGGGTATTTATTGGTTGTTACAACAACTGTTTCAGCGCAGGAAATGCTGGGCTTACGTAGTTCAAACTTTGCGGGTATTCAATCGATCGGAATTAATCCTTCACTAATGGTGGATTCCCGTCTGAAATGGGATATTAATCTCTTAAGTGGCGGAGTAAGTCTGGAGAATGATTATCTCTATCTGCCAAAAAACAAGCTCGACTTTCTGGGATTGGGAAATATGATCCGGCAGGTGGAGAATGAAGCGTACCTGGATGATTTCGATCGTACGGATAATAATTTGTTTTTATCTGCTTCACTGATGGGACCATCATTGATGTTTCCTGTGACTCGTAAACATACGTTTGCCATTTTTACGCAGGCGCGTGTGGCGGTGAGCTGTAATGGCTTGAGTCCGGAGGCGGCGAAGTATGCGTTTGAGGGTTTTCAGTTCGATCCGCTGCAGTTCGAGGAGACCGGCAAGTTGTATGACGTTTCAGGCGCGGAGTTTAATGCAATGAGCTGGATTGACTATGGATTGAGTTATGCAACGATCCTGAAGGAAGATGCTTTGCATACAGTTAAAGGTGGTATTACTTTGAAGTTCTTGCAGGGAGTGAGCGCAGGATATGTGAAGGATCTTCGTGGCGATTTTAATGTGTTGAATGATTCAGATATGGTGTTCTCTCCCTTGTCGGCTGCGTATGGACGTGTGAACTATAATACATTCGATAATATAAACGGCTTTTCCGATTTTGTAAATGGATATGGTTATTCGTTTGACTTGGGTGTGTCGTATGAGTGGATGCGTGATGAGAGTGAGATTAATTACGAAATGGATGGGACTCGTCATCGGGATATGGAAATAAATAAGTACAAGTTCCGACTGGGTGTTTCGTTGCTGGATATTGGGAGTGTCCTCTATAACAGAAATGCCAATACGTTTTATCTGAATGCGGATAGTGCGCTCTATCCTGATTGGGATGTGGATGAGTTTAGCAGTAACTGGGATTTCGATAATACGATGTCGAATATTTTCTACAACGATCCTCTTCGTTCATTGCAGGGTAATAGTTTCAGAATGCGTTTGCCGGGTGCGCTGAGTGTGCAGGCAGATATTCGTGTGACCGATCGTTTTTATGTGAACTCTACTATTATTCAAGGGCTGAAGAATAGATCAACAGGTGTTGACCGTGCGAGTATCTATTCGATAACACCGCGTTATGAATCGCTTTGGTTTGAAGCTGCGCTGCCTATTTCATTGATTAATTATGAGTCGAGTTCACTGCGGGTGGGTATGGCCTTTTACCTGGGTGCATTCTGGATTGGTAGTGATAAAGTCGGGACGCTGTTCGGATTGAATGATCTCTATGGTGCGGATATTTATGCGGCGTTCAAATACAGTATTCCATGGCGCCGTCCTTCTGATCGTGATGCGGATAAGGTGTCGGATAAAAAAGATAAATGTGTGGATGTGCCGGGCTTGTTTAAGTTTGAAGGTTGTCCTGATCGCGATGGTGATAATATAGAAGATGCACGTGATACTTGTCCTGATACACCCGGAATTCCTGAGTTCAACGGTTGTCCTGATCGTGATCACGATAAAATTATGGATCGCCTGGATGCTTGTCCGGATGATTCAGGACTGGTGGAGTTTGATGGTTGTCCGGATCGTGACGGTGATAAAATTATTGATATGCGCGATTCTTGTCCGGATGTGCCGGGTATCGCGGAGTTCTTTGGTTGTCCCGATCGTGATGGCGATAAAATAATTGATATGCGCGATTCTTGTCCGGATGTGGCAGGGCTGTTGGTGTATTTCGGTTGTCCGGATACCGATGGTGATAGTATTCCTGATCCGGTGGATCGTTGTCCGCTGGTGCCTGGACTTCGTGAGTTGAATGGTTGTCCGGAGGAGATTAAAGTGGCGTCTGTTCCGCTGGCTCCGAAACCCGTGGAGTTGACGGCAGAGGAGAAGGAAATCATCAATACCGTATTTAAGAATCTTCAGTTTGAAACTGGAAAGGCGATTATCCGTCAGGTTTCATTCTCTTCACTGGATGCACTGGCGGATCTGATGGTGCGTAAGCCGGAATTTAAACTGACCATTGCCGGTCATACCGATAACGTGGGTGGTGCGGCGATGAATCTCACGTTGAGTAAAAAACGTGCGAAAGCGGCGAAGGATTATCTGGTGAAAAAAGGAGTAGATGCTACACGGATTACGGATAACGGTTACGGCTTAACGAAACCGGTTTCGACGAATAAAACAGCTGAAGGTCGTGCGCAAAACCGTCGGGTGGAGTTTACGATTGTTCAGTAAATAAACACCGCCTTTTCGAAGCAGGATTCCATTGACGGGAAGTGAAGTCGATTGATTTCACTTCCCGTTTTTTTTATTGCTTTACGTAGAAGAAAAACAAGTCTTCACTTCTTGGTTGTGGCGTGTATCCAATGGACGCTTCGAGCTCTAAAGGACTTTTTAATTTATAACGTATGTATTTTGGAAATTCGTTTTCGGGATTGTAAAATACCCATGCGTTTTTAGTTGACTCTATCAGTCGAAATCTGGTTTCGGCTTGTCCGGGTAGAGAGGGACAATAATAAGTACTGCTGTCGCTGGCGTATAAGTGCAGTGTTTCCGCATAGACTGAGTCTCCGTTTTGTAGTATATGCCAGGAGTCGCCGCGTAAATGTCCGTCACTGCTGATGCTCCAGCGTTCGTGTATGGTTTTACCCGGTTTTTCGTATTTCCAGTGTCCGCTCCAGGAGTGAAAAGGAGATAGTGGATCTTGCGATAATGCAGCGTTGCTGAGGCCAAGACCGGCGACAATTAGCAGAAGTTGATGCTTTATTTTCATAAGCTATGTACATTTGTGATTCAAATATATGCAAAGTCCGTCATTGTTTACATTTATTGAAGCTGCTGCGGTGGTGGTGAGCTCAGTTTCGGGAATGATCAAAGCCTCGGAAAAGAAAATGGATCTGGTGGGGGCTTATAGTCTGGCCTTGCTGGTGTCGTTCGGTGGTGGTACTATTCGGGATGTATTGCTGAATCGACGGCCTTTTTTCTGGATTGAAAATGAAGTGTACCTGTTTGTCGTGTTGCTGGTAGCGATTGCGTTTGTGTATATGCCGTTCTTTCATAAACTGGCTAAACTCCTGCATCGACGGTCAAATACGGTGGAAGCAACCGGATTGGGACTGTTTAGTATCTCCGGACTCTTCGCCGCCCTGAATATGGGTATGCCCTTGTTTTCTGCCTCGCTGATGGGAGTCATTACAGGAGTGGCTGGTGGTGTGATGCGTGATGTGGTGACGAATGAAATTCCGTTGATTTTTCGCTATACAGGCGGACTCTATGCCGTGGCATCGTTTGTGGGTTGCTGGGTTTGTATTTTCTTCATTCTGATGTTTGAAACGCCGTTTATTGGATTTCTATTGGGCGCCGCCGTAATTATCGCATTGCGGATGGCATCACTTTACTTTGGTCTGAAATTACCTCGTCCGCTTTGGGTGAAGGAGGAGGAGGATAAGCCTTGAAGAATTGACTGAAATAAAAAAGCGAAAGCAGGATAGTTCCGCTTTCGCTTTTTTTATTGGTGGATTTTGAATCTTATAAATTCTCTAATACGAAATTGGTCATCTTGGTGTAGAGGTTTAATCGCGTTGTTCCTCCGTAAATACCATGGTTTTTATTCGGGTAGATGAAGAGGTCGAACTGTTTGTTGGCTTTTACAAGTGCAGTGACAAAGTCCATAGTGTTTTGCATGTGTACATTGTCGTCGGTTGATCCGTGTACGAGCATGAATTTACCTTGCAGATTTTTCGCGAAGTTGATGGGTGAATTCTCGTCGTATCCTTTTGGATTTTCCTGTGGTGTCTGAAGGTAACGTTCAGTATAAATACTGTCGTAGTATCTCCAGGTGGTGACAGGTGCTACGGCAATACCGGCTTTGTAAACTCCGGATCCTTTGGTGAGCAGCAAGGAGGTCATGTATCCGCCAAAGCTCCAGCCCCATACACCAATTCGGCTATCATCAATGTATTTTTTGCTTTTGAGATATTTCACGGCACTGAGCTGATCTTGTACTTCAAGTTTGCCCATGTCTTTGTAAATGCAGTTGGCGAAGTCGAGTCCGCGTCCCGGTGTTCCTCTGTTGTCGAAGCAGTAGATGATGTAGCCGCGTTGTGCAAGGTATTGGTGCCAGAGATAATTCGGGCCGTCCCAGTCGTTGGTGGCAGTTTGTACTCCCGGACCTCCATATACATGCATCAATACCGGATAAGTATTGGTTTCTTTGAAATCAGGTGGGAGAATTACCCAGCCATATAATCGTGTACCATCTTCTGTGAGGAAACTTACAGTGTCGGCTTTTCCAAGTGTATAGGTGGCAAGATTTTTATTCGTTTCCTTGTTTTCTTCAAGCAGTCGGATTGTTTTTCCTGATTGATCATTGAGCGAACAGATAAATGGTTTCCCCATGGAGGAATACGTGTCAACATAGTATTTAAGTCCGTTCGCAAAGGCGGCGTTGTGTGTGCCTGCAGAGGTGGAGAGTGCTTTCTTTTTACCACTCAGACTAATGCTGTAAATATGTTTCTCCATTGGAGATCTTTCTGTGCTCTGGTAATAAAAAGTTTCTGCTTTTTCATCAAACCCATAGTACTTCATGATATCAAACTTTCCACTGGTGACCTGTTTGATGAGCGTGCCGTTTAGTTGATAGAGATAAATATGGTTGTAACCGTCGCGGGTGCTGGTCCAGATAAAACGTTTGCCATCTTTGAGGAAGGTGAGGTCGTCGGTGATTTCAATGAAGGAGTTGTTTTCTTCTTTGAGGATCACTTGTAGCTTGCCGGTGCTGAGCGTATATCCAACAAGTTCCAGTACATTCTGATGACGATTGTTGCGTTGGAAGGTCAGTAGGTCGCCGCTTTGTGTCCATTGAATGCGTGGGATATATTCCCAGACAGCATCGGTTTTAAAAATCTCCTTGTTCTTCTTAGAGTTGAGGTCGTAGAGATGAATGGAAACTGCTGAATTCTTTTCGCCTGCTTTCGGGTATTTATATTTTTCTTCTTTGGGATAAAGTTCGCCGTAGTAGGTGAGGTTGAATTCTTTTACTGCTGATTCATCGAATCGGTAATAGGCGATGCTTTTTCCATCAGGTGCCCAGGCGAAGGCTACGTCCATGCTGAATTCTTCTTCATACACCCAATCAGTAGCGCCGTTGATGATTTCATTGCGTTTACCATCGGTAGTGATGGCTGTTTCGGTACCTGTGGATAATTGATAGAGATAAATATTGTTGTCGCGCACATAAGCAAGTTGATTGCCATCCGGTGAGAAGGAACCATACATGGATTTTCCATTCAGGGTGACCTTGCTGAGTTTGC
>JAGOJO010000075.1 GCA_017995075.1 Bacteroidia bacterium
CAACTACACGGCAACTGTGCCTCCGGCGAATTATACGCAAGGGACAACATATCCGATAACGTTGCGGCAAATTACATCCGGTAACTTTTTCTTCGCAGCATACTTTAACGTGTTCATCGATTACAATCAGGATGGAAACTTTGATCCGGTAGCCGAACGTGTTTACAGCGGCGGACCAACCGGACCTACCAGCGCAACTCCTGTCACCACTTTTGTTACCGGTAACATCACGATTCCTTTTTCCTCTCAGTTGGGAATAACGCGAATGCGGATTGTTCTGCGTGAAAATGGAAATAATACGAATCTGCCATGCGGAACTTATACCTGGGGTGAAACAGAAGATTATCTCATTAACATTGTTCCGGGTCCTCCATGCGGATTAACCAATGCAGGTACTGCTACTACTTCACTGCCGAATATTTGTCCGTTAAAACCATTCACGCTCGGAATCACCGGTACTACCACACTTGGGTCAGGAATGACCTGGCAATGGCAAAGTGGTCCGGCAGCGGGAGGTCCATGGACCAACATTGCAGGAGCTACTTATTATCCATTCTCCACCACTCAGGCAGCAACAACCTGGTATCGATGCCAGATTACCTGCGGAGCCACCACACTCTTTACAACTCCGGTTCAGGTGGTATTAAATACACCGGCTCAGTGTTATTGCATACCGGTACATATTCCGAACTGTAATAACATGTGGACCTCCAACGTCACATTTAATACGCTCAATAATTCTACAGGATGTACCAGCAATACCAGTTTGGCGTATAATGTTTATCCGGCAGTAGGTGTTACCACTACATCGGTAACACAAAATCAAACGTACAATATCAGTGTCACTACCAGTGGAATTATCAACGCGATTATATCTGTTTGGATCGATTATAACTACAATGGATTATACGAAGCATTTGAATGGCGACAGATCGCAGTGAGCAATCCTCCGGGGTCAACCGCTACTGTGCCGATCACCATTCCCGGAACATCGGGTACCGGACTAACGGGTATGCGTGTCCGTTCACGCTTCAGTGGTAATCCGAATGGAGCAAACGATGCATGTCTGACCTTCGGTTCAGGTGAGACAGAAGATTATCTCATCAACATATTGCCATTTACACCACCGGCCTGTGCAGGAACACCCGGACCATTCTCCACCGCAACATCGGCTACCACAGCTTGCTCCGGAACATTGATCAACTTAAATCTCAATCCGAATGCCAATACGGTATTTGCAGGATTGACTTATCAATGGCAGAGCGGACCTACTAACCTTGGTCCATGGACAAACATAACAGGAGCAACCAATAAATTCCACTCTTTCAATATCACAGCATCTGAGTGGTTCCGTTGTCAGGTCACTTGCACCAACTCCGGATTGTTCTCCTTCTCCACTCCGGTGAGCATCACTGTACAGCCAACAACATGGTTAGGATTTACCGACGACTGGAACGATCCAACCAACTGGTGTGGACGAGTACCAACTACCGCCGATAATACTTTGATCTCGCTCGTAGCCTCAGGGCGACCAGCTGCATCTTATTTCTTCCCGGTAGTAGCAGTAGGAGACACCATGCGATCATTAAACATTACTATCGCCTCAACGGATTCAGTAACGGTACTCACCGATACTACTGTCGCCATGACCATTGCCGGAAACATCAACAACAACGGAAAGATGGCCATCGTAACCAACAAAGCCGACTCGATTACATTCGGTTATGGTACTACAACTTCCGGATTGATTCAGGCATTTAAAGGCTTGTCAGCACCAGATAATATTGTACAGGTAATTTACACTGTGAGTGAAATGCAGGCAGCAGGAATGTTACCCGGAGATGTAATTGATTCTATATATCTGAAATTCCTCTTTCGTTCCAGTACTGCAGGATATCAGAATTTCTCCATCTCCTACATGCAGCTTCCGGCCGCGCAGGATCAGTTTGTAGCGAATGATCCGATTCTTGGAGTGACTCCGGTGTATACGAATCCTTCGTTGATTATTACTACTCCTACCAATGGCGTATACACTGCAATTACACCAAGCTCCGGTGTATTAAAGCTTCCTGCAACCAATTTTACCTGGGATGGAGTGAGCAATCTGCTTGTACAGATCTGCTACGACATGACTGCAGGATCACCGGGAGGAAATGATAATATGTATCTCACCAGTACAGCTCCGCGTAAATCTACGCTCTGGCTTGGCTCCAGCAATATTGCTTCAAGCGGATGTGCACTCACCACCTTATCACCCGGATTTCAAACCAACTTCGGACAGATACCATCTTCGCTTCGTCCGAACATCGGATTCCGGTTCCGTCGCCCACAACGATTGATGCCCGGTACTGTTGCCGGAGATGTAAATATCAATGCTGGTGCGCGGTTCTGGAGTAGCTTTGCCGATTTGAATATTACCGGAAGTATTAATAACAGTTCGCAGGTATTTGCCGATACATCCATCATTACATTGGCAGGAACGTTTAATAATACCGGCACTACAGACTTCAGTTATTCTCCATTCTTCACCAACCGCAAAACTGTTGTGAATATGAACGGAGCTAACTGGACAAACAATGGAACATTCACCAGCGGTAACAGCAAAGTGAATTTCGGAGGAGCTCTTCCACAATTCATCGGAGGTGCAAATCCAACTTCATTCCACGAGTTAAATATTACAAAAACTGCAGCCGGGCAGAATGTAACTATGCAATTGCCGGTGACGGTCAGTGATACACTTTCACTCACGCTCGGTAATCTGCTGATGAATGGAAATACAATCGATATTACCAACTGGCGATCATCGCAGGGTACTTATCTGGCGCCAGTCGGACCTATTTCACGAACAGGTGGATTTATCATCTCTGAAAATGCAACTGCATTAGTGAACTGGACTGTCGGTACGAATAACGGATATCGTATGGTTCCTTTCGGCAGCAATGCGGTAACGCCGGTGTACATTCCTTTCAGCTTCACATTGAATACCGGTGATCTGGGTACCTTTAAAGTATCTACATATAATACGCCGGCAAACAATCTCCCATTGCCGCCAACAGTAACGCATCTGAACATATTCAATGCCGCTGTATCTAACTTCACCAATGTAGCAGATCGATTCTGGGTTACTGAAAAAACAGGAGCAAATCCATCTGCGAACCTCACTTTCCGTTTTGCTTCAACTGAACGCGCAACGGGAATGAATGTGATCAACAAAGGTAGAGCGCAGCCATGGAGAACAGCCAATGCATCCACCTACAATGCATGGATCCGCATCTCCAACAATGCCGGTACACCGGTTGGCTCTACACTAGGAACAGGTATAACGTATGCACAGGATTATTATGCTCCACCCGGAGCTGCCGATTCAGTACGTGTATTGAACTGGGACTGGCCTGTTCTTCCAGCAGGTCCGGCACCGTTCTTCTCTCCATCAGGACCTATCGGAAACTTCCTTCCATGGGCCATCTCCAACAACAACAATCCGCTTCCGGTAGAACTTTTATCGTTTGAAGCGATTCAGGTTGGAGAAGATGTGCTGCTGAAATGGTCAACAGCTTCTGAAACGAATAGCGAGTCGTTCACTGTAGAGAGAAGTCTCGATCTGGTAGAAAACAAACGTATTGCCACTCTTCCGGCTGCGGGTAACAGTAGTGTTATTCAACAGTACGAAGCATGGGATCGTCAACCGGAAATTGGCGTGAACTATTACCGACTTCTTCAACAGGATCTGGATGGAACTATTAACGAAGCCAGTGAATATGTTCCCGTTCGGTTTGCCCGAGATAGTAAGTTTGAAATTCTCTATGTACTCAATGATGAACAGGATGCGGTAATCTTCGACTACAACAGTACAGAGCCGGTTGTTCTTTCGGTATTTGATATGACAGGCCGACTGGTCATGCAACCCGTTCAGGCAGAAGCCGGTTATGGCTCAAACCTGATTCCGGTCGATTTTAATCTTCTTTCCGGTGGTATTTATACTATTCAACTCCGAAATTCCGTTGAAGCAGTAACGTACCGGTTTATGAAGTAGTCCATATCCGGTTCGCCGGTTATTCAGCGCCACTTTGTTCATAACAGGGTGGCGCTTTTTTATGCGGAACTTTTTCGCGGTTTTGTTTGTTACTACATTTGTTAGAACAAAGACCCAAAACAACGAATGAAAAAATCATTGATCCTGCTGGCCTTCATGATGGTGGCAGGTACTTCCTTCTCGCTACAGTCAATCTACTGGAAAGATGTTCAGTCTCAGGATGTTCAGTCTGTTGGTGCAGCATCTGTCACTACTACAGAGGCGCGATTGATTCAACTGGATATCAACGAATTAACGGCGTATCTCAAAAATGCTCCGGCTGAAAATTCCGGCGCTGCACTCGACCTGAATATTCCGATGCCGGATGGTTCTGTTGAACTGTTCAGGGTCTATTCGGTTCCGGTGGTTCACCCTGCTATGCAGGCAAAGTATCCGGGATTGTACACATTTGCCGGACAAGGTATCACCGATAAATCCGCGATTATCCGATTAGACATCACCATGCGTGGCTTCCATGCAATGACGATTTCTTCAAAAGGATCTGTGTTCATTGACCCTTACAATATGAATACGGTTTCATATTACAAAGTGTATGATAAAACTGCTGCCCGTAAAAACGTAGATGTTTCGGCATGTGGTTTTGATGCCAAATCGCCCGAGAATGAAATTCGCTACAAAGAGATCCGGGATGAGGTTGCCCGCCTAGGAGGTGGACAACAGATTGCCCGCAGCAACGGAGCTGAATTGCGCACCTATCGTACTGCGATTGCCTGTACTGGTGAATATGCTGCATTTCATGGCGGAACAGTTCCCGGGATTTTAGCAGCAATGGTAACCAGTCTGAACAGGGTAAGCGGTGTTTATGAACTCGAGTGTTCTGTGCGCCTTACTTTAATTCCGAATAATGATACATTGATTTTCCTGAATGCAAATACTGATCCTTATTCCAATAACAACGGAGGTGCAATGTTGGGCCAGAATCAAACGGAAGTATCAGCACGCATTGGCAGTGCCAACTACGACATCGGTCACGTGTTCAGTACAGGTGGCGGAGGAATTGCAGGTTTAGGTGTTGTATGCAGCAATAGCAATAAAGCACGCGGTGTAACCGGTTCTCCAAGTCCGATCAATGATCCATTCGATATCGATTATGTTGCGCATGAAATGGGACACCAGTTTGGCGGCAATCATACTTTCAATGGAAATGCAGGATCCTGTGCAGGGAATATCAATACCTCTACAGCCTATGAGCCCGGCAGCGGAACAACAATCATGGCCTATGCAGGTATTTGCGGATCACAGAATACACAAAATTTCAGTGATCCTTATTTCCATACGGCCAGCTTTGATGAGATTATAGACTTTACCACCATCACCGGCGGAAATAACTGTCCTGTTATTACAGTTACCGGAAACACAGCTCCTTTGATTACATCTACCGGTGGTGATCATGCTATTCCTTACAATACTCCGTTTATACTCGAAGGTGTTGCCAATGATCCCGACGGAGATACCATCACGTATTGCTGGGAACAATATGATCTCGGTCCTTCCGGTGCTCCCAGTACCCCAACGTTAAATGCTCCTTCGTTCCGTTCGGTGAAACCTACGCTGGTAAATTACCGGTACTTCCCGAAAATCCTCTCCATTGTTGCGAATGCCAGTTCACTCGGTGAGAAACTTCCAACGTATGCACGTAATCTCCAGTTTCGTCTAACGGTGAGGGATAACCGCGCTAACGGTGGTGGAGTAACGTACGATGATATTCCGGTTACACTGAATGTGATCAATACCGGTGCTCCGTTCCTCGTAACATCTCCCAATACTGCTGTGCAATGGCCTGTTGGAACCCAGCAGAATGTAACCTGGGATGTAGTGGGTACCGATGTGGCTCCTATCAGTGCGGCCAATGTCGATATCTTCCTTTCTACAGATGGTGGATTTACCTATCCGGTAACTTTGGCGACCGGCGTTCCGAACAATGGTCAGGCAACGGTTACTGTTCCCAATAATATCAGCACAACAGCACGTGTGATGGTTCGCGGAGCAGGCAATGTGTTCTTCGATATCTCCAATACAAACTTTACCATCACAGCATCGCAGGGACTCGGTGAAGCGCAGCACAACGAATCTGTTTCGGTATTCCCGAATCCATCTAACGGACAGTTTCAGTTGAGCATGGCCGGTGATTACCGTGGAGTAGTAGAGGTTGTTTTGGTGGATCTCTCCGGCAGACGTATCAGCAGCGAGCGCATCGTGAAGCAGGGAGCAGGTATGGTCACTTCGCTTGATTATTCACATCTCGCCGCCGGAGCCTACCTCCTTCAAACCAGAACTGAAAATGGTGTAAAAACCGAAAAGATTAACATTCAATAAGTCACCTCTATTGTAAAGGAAGCGCCCCGAGTGAGGAATGAACCTCAGGGCGCTTTTTTATTGGGTGCCGAATCCGAACAATAGTTAACTTTGCAGGAATATGAAAATTCTCCGGAAGTTACTTTATATCATTATCATTTCCCTGTTAGTGGGCGTTGCCGCAATCCTCATTTACCTTACATCGCAGAAGCCACAATACAATGGAAGTCTGGAATTGGATGGCTTGCAGAAGAAAGTGGAGGTGGTTTATGATTATTACGGGGTACCACATATCTATGCCGATAATGAAGAAGATGCTTACTATGCTTTAGGATTTGTCCATGCACAGGATCGGTTGTTTCAGATGGAGATGACGCGTCGTGTGGCTTCAGGACGATTGGCGGAGTTGCTTGGGCCGGAGTTTGTAAAGGTAGATGCGTTTTTTAAAACACTTGGATTAGCAGAACATGCTGCTTCATCTGCTGCACAATATATGAAAGGCGATTCGTTGCCTTATCAGCGTGCAGCGAAAGCCTATTTGAAAGGGATTAATACGTTTATCAGAAATGGCCGCACGCCTGTTGAATTTACGATGTTGGGTATTGATAAAGAAGAATACACAATTAACGATTTGTACTTGTCAACTGAATACATGGCCTTTAATTTTGCGATGGCTTTCCGGACAGATCCATTGATGAGTTTTGTGCGTTATAAATTGGGAGCTTCGTATTATAAAGATCTTGTTACTTCATACCGTAGTGGAAGTACGATTCCTGTGCTTGCGGATACAATGGCGGTGGACTCATCTGCCGGACCTGTGCAGGCATATAACGCTACCTACGGAAACTCTACATTAGCTGTCCTTGATAAAATTCCGGTTTCTCCGTTTACCGGCAGTAATGGATGGGTGGTTTCTGCTGCACGTTCTAAGTCAGGTAAGGTGATGCTGGGTAATGATACACATATCGCATTCGGGCAACCTGCAGTATGGTATGAGGCACATATTGAATATCCGGGTTATAGTTTTTATGGAAACTTCCTCGCCGGACTTCCCTTCGCTGCAATCGGACATACCCGCGAATTTGCCTGGGGACTCACCATGTTTGAAAATGATGATTTGGATTTTTACAGTGAACGTATTAAGCCGGGTGATTCAACTTCTTACTGGACAGACAGCAACTGGCGACAGTTAAAACGAACTTCTAAAACGATTCGTGTAAAGGGAGAAGAAGATGTTCGTATCGAAGTATACGAAAGTAAACATGGACCACTCGTGCAGAATGTTATGCCGGAATGGAAAGGTGTCACCAATGATGCAGTTTCAATCAGCTGGACACATCTCCGTTTTCCCAATAACCTGATGCAGGTAACCTACGAACTCAATCATGCTGCTAACATGGAAGAGTTTCGTCTGGGTGTATCCAAACTCATTTCTCCCGGATTGAATGTAATGTATGGAGATAAGTCGGGGAATATTGCCTGGTGGACAGCAGGTCGCTTAGTACAAAGAGCGGATGGAGTAGATCCTGTACTCTTGCAAGACGGAAGTGACTACCGACGTGATCCTGTTGGCTATTTTGATTTTGCAGAAAACCCGCATGCAGTGAATCCATCCTCCGGTGTTGTATACAGTGCCAATAACCAGCCGGACTCCATGCCCGGACGCGGATTTTATCCAGGTTACTATACTCCGGATGACAGAGCATTGCGCATCACTGAATTGCTCGATGAAAAGAAGCAATTCAATCTGGAAGATTTGCACCGTATAAACCTCGATGTTAAATCACCCGTCACCCCGGAAATTGCCGGACACATACTTGCCGCCATCCGAAACGATGTAAAGAAAAAATCAGAAGCACATACCATCGCCGCGAAACTATTGTTGATGTGGGATGGAGATCATCGCCTTCGCGATCTCGCTCCAGCCATATATTATAAATTGATTTACCACGTGATGGAAATGGCAATGAAGGATGAATTAGGCGAAGAAAATTTCAAGGTATACCTGACCACACATGTCATGAAAGTAACCTTGAATTCCTTAGTGCAGAACGATTCCTCTGTATGGTGGAACGATGTCAATACACGCGATGTAGTTGAATCACGGAACATGATTTTTGAAAAGGCATTTGACAAAACCATTCAGGAACTGGTAGCGCAAATGGGAAAGAATGTCGACATGTGGGAGTGGGGCAGAGTACACGTACTGGAGCATAAGCATCCTATCGGAATGAAGAAGCCGTTTAACTTATTGTTCAACGTTGGACCCTATCCTGTACCGGGCGGACCCGAAGTCATCAATCAAATGGGATTTGACTTAACGGATGAAGGCATTTATCGTGTGAAATACGGACCTGCCATGCGGATTGTAATCGACATGGCGGATATCGAAAATTCAAAAAGTATTTTACCTACCGGACAGTCCGGCAATGTCATGAGCCGCTATTATTATGATCAGGCGATGATGTACAATACCGGAAAAATGCGCAAGCAGAAAATGAACCGCGCCGAGATTGAAGCCAACCGCATCGGCCGATTGGTATTACAGCCGAAATAATCAACTGCACACAGCACTCGCTTCTATTTCGATCAGATGGTCGGGGTCAATCAGTTTGCTCACTTCAACCATCGAAGTAGTCGGCAAAATTTCACCGAAGAACTCAGCATGTGCCTTCGCCGCTGCTTCCCATTGCGAGATGTCGGTCACATACATTCGTGTTCTGATGACATCTTTCGCAGAACCACCGGCATCTTCAATCGATTGAATGATTCGCGCCAGGATGAATTTCGTCTGACCATACAGATCACCTTTAAAAACCACTTCCCCATTCGAAGTAGCCGTTGTTCCACTCACCTCAATACAATTTCCAATACGTACAGCTCGTGAATAGCCTACAATAGATTCCCACGGAGATCCGCTGGCGATGTTGATGCGTTTCATTTTGTTTTATTGAAGTTTTGTTAGATATAAATTAGTCTTTAAAAGATTTAAGATGCTTGTTGTTAGTTAAGGATTTGATTTGATTTATTGCGGTTTTATTTAATCTTAGAAGTCGATCTTTTTGTATTAATCCCATTCTAATGAATTCTGCATTTAAGCTCTCAAGATTCGCCAAAACCAAAAGTTGTTCAATAGTTGAGAAGTCTCTAACACTACCTTCCAGGTTTGGATTTTGATCGCGCCATTGCTTTGCGGTTTTTCCAAATAGTGCCATGTTTAATACATCGGCTTCATTTGCATATATTTGATTAATTTGATTTTTACTTAAATTTTCAGGAATAATATTTTCCTTAATAGCATCCGTATGAATCTTATAATTAATTTTTGCCAAAGTTCTATTTAGATTCCAATTTAGCTTTAATCTTTCACTTTCATCATTTTTTAGTCGTTGATATTCTTTAATCAAGTAGAACTTAAATTCAGCACTTAACCAGGTCGCAAATTCAAATGCAATATCTCTATGTGCAAAAGTCCCTCCGTATCTGCCTGGTTTTGAGATGATACCTCTTGCATTTGTGACCTCGATCCACCGTTTGGGAGTGAGTGAAAAACTATTTGATCCAGCTAAATTTTTAATTCCATCGAATTCGATGGAATTAAAATCAGGATTGTTAAACAACTCCCATAGACCAATGAACTCTATTGTACTTCGGTTTCGCAACCAGTTTTGTAGAATGTAATCACTTCGATCAGCATCTTTATATCTGGCAATATCCGTTAATGATAAGTAATCATTGTCGCTACTTGTATAAAGTGATATTTCAGTTCCCTGAACTTCTATTTTTTTACTTTTTTTCATGCTAAAATGGTTTATTTAAGGTGTGATGTTATTTTCTTGATAAGACTGAAATCATTCAATTGAAGTTCTTTGTTTTAATCTTAAACAGGCAATAGAGGATCAGATATGGATATAAAAAATAGCTATTCAAGATGTAGTTTTTAACGAACGAATTTAAAATTAAAATATATTTTAAAAACAACCTCTTCGGTATGAATGTTAATTTTTCTGTATCAATATAGTTTTATATGCTATACGAAGAGTCAATATCCCAGCACGCCATGAAATGCAAGGGATATAAACCTCCGGAAACTATATGATAAACTTTAAGTTAGAACATCAATCATCTTCTGCGCGAGGAATCTGGCAATTTTTTCATTCGATTCATGTGTCCATCCTGCTATATGTGGTGAAAGAACAACGCGATCTGATTTTATCAGGTATTGAAATGGAAGTGGGAGTGAAGCTGCATCTATTTTTTCAAAACTGATTGCTTCATACTCCAATACATCCAATGCTGCACCGCGCACTATTTCGTTTTCGATGGCTTCTGTTAAATCGGCTGTCACTAAATTTTTTCCCCGGGCTGTATTGATGAACCATATCGGCTTCGACAAAGCGGTGAACCATTCACGGTTGATCATGTTACGGGTTTCGTCCGTGAGTGGTACGTGTAGACTCACTACATCTGCTTCCCGTTGTAATGTCGCCATATCTACCTGCTCAACATGCGGGAATTTTTCCTTCGATATTGTAATGTACGGATCAACAGCGAGAATACGTACGCCGAATCCGGTTAATCGCCGTGCGAAAGCCGAACCCATATTGCCGAAGCCGATGAGTCCTACGGTTTTTCCCTCTAGTTCATCGCCTCTGTTCTCTTCTCTGCGCCAGATTCCATTTCGCACTTCAGCATCCGCGCGACGCAAGTAATTCATCAGCATCAACAACATTCCGATGGCATGCTCTCCCACTGCATCGCGGTTTCCTTCCGGAGCATTCACACATTGAATACCAAGTTTGGCAGCATGTTTTACATCGATATTTTCCATGCCCGCACCTGCGCGACCTATCACTTTCACAGATCCAGCAGCGGCGTCCAGAAAAGAGGCGTCCAGTTTAAAACGGCTGCGGATAGCAATACCTGAATATTCGGAGATCGAAGCGAGGATTTCTTCGCGTGAAAGATGGTAGCCTTCGACAATCTCAATACCGTTTTCCTGCAGCGTTTTTGAGAAGGATGCATGCATGGTATCAATTAGAAGGATCTTCATTTTCGAATCAATTGATTTTTTGTGAAACTACAACAAAGTCCCGGTGAGTAATAAAGCGGCTACCGAGAAATAGATAATGAGTCCGGTTACGTCCACCAGCGTGGCAATGAAGGGAGCCGAGGAGGTGGCAGGGTCGGCGCCGAGGTGCTTTAGTAGCAACGGCATCATGGAGCCCATCACTGTTCCCCATAGTACAACGAACATCACTGAAAATCCGATAGTCATTCCAATATATGGCCAATGTGGTCCGTAAATATCTGTGAACATTCCCCATACACCTACACGTGCAAAGCCGAGTATACCGAGAATTAATCCGAGTAAGGCACCGGTAACAAGTTCTTTGCGCATGATCTGCCACCAGTCGCGGACAGTGATCTCTCCCAATGCCAATGCGCGAATGATCAATGTTGAGGCCTGCGATCCGCTGTTTCCTCCGCTGGATACAATCAATGGTATAAATAAAGCAAGGACTACCGCTTTTGCAATTTCATGTTCGAAGAATCCCATGGCAGAGGCAGTGAAGAGCTCTCCAACAAAAAGTACCACCAGCCAGGGTGCTCTCTTCTTCAACATCTCACCCATCGACACTTCCATGTATGGCTCCTGGAGTGCTTCTACCGCTCCCAGTTTCTGAATGTCTTCGGTGTCTTCTTTCTTCGCGAGATCAAGTACGTCATCGACAGTGATGATACCGAGCAATAATCCTCCCGCATCTGTTACCGGCAAGGCTACACGTGTTGTGTTCGAGAAGGCTTTTACAGCAACCTCTTCATCGTCTGTTACCAGCAGAGAGGTGTACTTTCCATCGAGGAGGTCCTTGATTTGTACTTCATCTTCGGCAAGCAAAATATCTCCGACTTTGATATCATCAATCAGATATCCCATGTCGTCGATAATGTAAATCACATCGAGTGTTTCACTTTTCTCTCCCACACGGCGTATGTAATCGAGTACTTCGCGAATGGTCCAGTCCTGGTTGACGACAATATAATCCGGCGTCATCAAACGTCCGATTGAATCTTCCGGATAACCCAAAAGCGATAAGGCTACTCTGCGCTCTTTCTGTGTGAGAAGTTTTAAAAGTTTATTGAGCTGTTCGGACTCTAACTGTTCGAGCAGTGCGGTACGGTTATCCGCCGACATGTCGTTCAGGATGAGCTGCAGCTGACGGTAACGTAATACTTCAATCAGCAATACCTGTGCATTCAGGTCGAGGATCTCGAATGTCTGGTAGGCCTGATCACGGTCGATGACACTGAAAATAACCGCTTGCTCCTGCGCATTTAAATCATTGCATAGCTCCGCCAACTCGTCGGGAAGCCATGACTCCAGCTTCTCTTCAAGCTCATCCTTCCTGCCTTGTTCAAGCAGTTGGTAGATCAACGGTTTTTCTACTTCGATTTCCATTGCGCGTTTTTCCTCTGAAAGGAACAGTTAACGGCGCACTGAGGTAGCAGTTGGTGGATGAATAAAAATATCCTTCACGACAGCGTAATTGCTCCACGTAGAGTTTTTAGTTCAGAATGACTTATTCCGTTTCCGGAAAGCTGCGTTATGCGAAGCCTTAACCCGACTACGCCTGTTCTACCCATTGGCGTCTCTCGACATTTCCGGGCAGCAGCCTGTGTTCATTCAGTAACCTCACCTAACAAGCTTACTGTCAATGGCCGGCGCAAAAGTAGCAAAACCCTGCTCGTAAAACAAGGTGGAGGTGAATGATTGTTGGGGATTGTTGGAGGCAGGTGCTGTTAAAAATGCAATGTCTGATGTGTTGCATTGGCCATGCTTTCTCCCTCTGAAAAAAAGAAATCCGGCCTGATTGCTCAAGCCGGATGGACCTATGTTTTTTACGTAAGATCAGGAGGGACGCTGCGTCTGCCCGGTTGTGTGTTGTCCATAAGCCGGACATCTTTCACGAGATTTGCAGGATGATACGGCTGCTGCGAGCAGTATGCTTAATAAGAATATCGATATTCTGTTACGCATGATGGTTGTTTGAGTTAACGGACGCAAATTAAGTTAAATTTTATTCGATTTTGGTTGAAATGTTTAAAAATCCTGCAATTGTTAACATTATTTAAACGTACCCGGCAGTGATTTATTGGGTCTCCAGGCGATGATTTTGTGGATGATTTACCGCGATTGATCGACATTTGCATCGGTCTAACTTCTATTTTCGGAAAATGAGTCATGATTTGAGTCTAAACACCGCAGATACCGTTTCTTCCGTGCAGTTGCATTCGTCGTGGAAGGAGCTGCTGAAGGAGGAATTCGGTAAAGAATACTTCCTTTCCTTACGTTCCTTTCTCAAACAAGAGAAGGCTGCGGGTCGAATAATTTATCCTCCGGGTCCACGGATTTTTGCGGCTTTCAATGAAACGCCTGTGGAGAATGTGAAGGTGGTGATTCTGGGCCAGGATCCGTATCATGGTGAGGGTCAGGCGAATGGATTGAGTTTTTCGGTGGCAGATGGGGTGCGGAAGCCTCCGAGTCTGTTGAATATCTTCAAGGAGTTGAATGCCGATCTGGGTATTCCGATTCCGGTGAGCGGGAACCTGGGTCGCTGGGCGGAGCAGGGTGTCCTGTTGCTGAATGCGACGCTGACAGTCCGGGCGAATGAGGCGGGTTCTCATCAGCAGAAAGGCTGGGAGCAGTTTACCGATGCCGTTATTCGGGCGGTGTCGGATCATTGTTCGGGTGTGGTGTTCCTGTTGTGGGGTAGATATGCGCAAGCGAAGGTTCCGCTGATTGATGGCTCGAAGCATTTTGTGTTGACGGCCGCGCATCCTTCTCCATTGGCGAGGACCGGATTTATGGGTTGTCGTCATTTCTCGCAGACAAATAAATTATTGGAATCAGTGGGTAAATCTCCGGTGGATTGGAGATGTTAATCCGTTTTTATCCGTTATAGTGATCGTGCAAAGCGTCGTTACTCATATCCTGTTTGGCATTTATCGCCATTTGCTGAAGAGCAGGTGCCGATGGGTCTTTTGTTTGTTGTTGTTGATGTGTTCACCGGGATTTGCGCAGACAGAATTTCATTTTACCGATAATGCTGATTCGAAACTGCAATCGGATGTGAGGAGTCAGTTTCAGAAGGCGCGATTGAATCCTGCTGATAGTCTGGGTCGGATGAAGGAGCTGCGCCGCTGTCGGGAATTGTTGTTGTCGCGTGGTTTCCTGGAGGCGAGTGCAGATAGTCTGGTTTCGCAGAATGGTGTGTTGCATGTATATTGGACTTGTGGTCCGCAGTACCAATGGGCAACATTGCGTACCAATAACGATGATGAGGACCTGCTTGCTTCTGCGGGTGTGCGTGATCGTCTCTTCCGGAAGAAAGTATTTACTCCTCTCGCTTTCGCTAAACTAAACGCGGATATCCTGAAGTGGTGTACGAATAACGGATTTCCATTTGCCGCCGTGGCGCTCGATAGTGTGTCAACTAGTGAAGGGAAAATTTCGGCTTTATTAAAAATCGATCGTGGTCCGCTGGTGTTGATGGATACACTGGTTGTGAAGGGCAATGCGAAGATTTCTCCTGCTTACCTGAATAATTATCTTTCACTGAAAC
>JAGOJO010000076.1:0-4466 GCA_017995075.1 Bacteroidia bacterium
ACAGCAAACTTTTTATCAGTGAATGCCTTTTGCTACCTGCGGCGTTCCTCCAGGCATTGAATAAAAAACCAATCTGGAAAAAAGATAGTTTCGAGCTTATACAACAACATTTACCGGCCAGGCATCTGGAAACTATAGCCTCGGTTGAAAAAATAAGAGCTGAATGGTCGACTTATTACAAGGGTCAAAACGCAAAACAGAAACCGGACATCCAACTAAGTAGCCAGCTACAATCTTTGTTTCCTGCGATGAAAGCTCTTATTGACGAAATGGACCGGATTTTAAAAGCACATCAGGCCATCAGGGTATAACCCAGTTTCACGATCAGTTCACCGGCGACACGATTAATCGTTTCGAAATCTTCAGAGGATAATTTAGCATAAGAGGAAGCATTCATATTTTCAATTTTCGACTTCACTTTGTGTACATCAAATGTTTCCTCCGACAAAGATTTTTCAAATGCATTCAAGTGCAGAAAACCGGCAATTTCTTTTAATGCTCCATCTGTATCTGCCACCAGATCTTCGTATTTCAACACCAGCTTCCGCTCCAAAAAAGGGAGGTCATTCCAGACCAGTTCATAAGAATTTTTCCATTGCAGGATCGCCTCCTCCAGAGAGTGCCCCTCCTTCCGACGAATACCTTCAGCCACAGCATAAGGATCCCGCAACAAAATGATAAACGAGGTATTCGCAAAATTCTTCTGCAACCAACGAGTGCGGGCAGCATTAGCGATCGTTTTCTCCAGCAAAACCGGACGATTCACCTCATTGTAAAACCAGGCCCATTCACGCTTCATACGACTCACATCAATCGAAGATGAGGACATCTCATTGAGATAAAACAACTCCGGTTTTAAAGCCCATAAGCGTCGCAATCCAAACTGAGCACCCCGGGGAAGCTGATCAGTATAAAACTGGCCTTCATTCGGCATCGAACCGATTTGCGGATGAGCTGCCAGCAGCCGATTCAACAAGGTAGTTCCGGAATTATAACAGCCGATAATAAACACCCATTTTTCCGGGTGCGGCTCCTTCATCAATCTCCAGGCCCATTTACGGGATTTTATCCTGAGGAAGAGCGATAATTTATCAGTGAACGAAGGGCTGGCCATAATTTCGAGGGTAAATATAAAAAACATTCCCTTCAGAGATGGCGATATCAGAGCGAAGGATTAGATTTGCAGATAGATCGGTCCGCCCCCAGTATGATGCAAATCGGAATTTTACTTTCTGACAACCAGGTTCCTCAATGGGTGAGCGAACTGGCGAATGAATGCAGGCAGGCTTTTCATTGTGAAGTCCACTTTATACGCAATAACGGCGAACCCTCTCCGAAACCAGCACTACCATTTACAGAAAAAGCACCTTCAGGTTGGTTACCGTCGAAGACTTCTGTTTCATTTTACCAATCGCTTAATGAAATTTTAAACTCTAAGAATCCGGAGAAACCATTTTCCTTTTTGCTACACTTATCCGGCGATCATCTGCCTTTAACTACAACTGTTCCGGTAATTCGCGTTTCAATCAACGGTATCGATCTTCGCTCTGTGTTTGTTGATCCGAAAGATCTTTACATGACAGAAAATGGCACGTTCACTCTCTCGCTGACACTTTCGCAAGAAGAACTTTTGAATCAGGGACGCTATCGTTGTCTCGGATATTCAGCGTCAAAAACAATTAATCAATTACATGCACAATTCATCGCACTTTTCATCGAAGGGATACGCAAATTCAGGAACAATTCTCCCTCTGCGACAAGCATAAAAGTACCATCATTATCTCCGCGAACTTTTCCTCCGGTAAAAACGCCTGACTTACTCTCAAAAATCCAACACCGTTTCAGCGGACTTTTTTTTCGCTATAAATGGAATATCGGAATCATCCCTTCACCCATTGAGATAGTCGCAGAACCTCACCAGCTCCATCCTGTCCAATGGATGAAAGAAGCATCCGGCACCGGATTCAAGGCTGATCCATTTGGCTATGTTCAAGAGGGAAAACCGGTTATTCTCTATGAGCGATTTGACGAACAGGAAAACAAGGGACTTTTAGAAATACAAAGCGAGACAAACTGGCAACTACTTCCGGAGGCGAAACATCACCTCAGTTATCCCTTTATAGTCGAAGTTAACAGTGAAAGATATTGCATTCCGGAACAGGCTGCAATCGGCAAACTCATCGCCTATAAAATCATAGAGGGAAAACTTCAGTATTCGCATACACTTCTCAACGATTTCGACGCAGTGGATGCCACCATATTAAAACACGATGGGAAATGGTGGATATTCGCCACAAGAAAGCACAATAACAGCGCTGATCTTCGACTGTATATTTTTTACACAGATGATTTTCACGGACCATGGACACCGCATCCACACAATCCGGTAAAAACAGACATCTGCACTGCGCGTCCGGCAGGCAATTTTTTTCACAAAAACGGAAAGCTGTATCGACCAGCTCAGGACAGCAGCTTAGGTTATGGAAGTGGGATTCATATCATGGAAATCACCCGCCTCGATACCGAAGGATTTTCAGAGCATATCCATCAACGTATTACCCCTCCGCTCCACGGGCATCAGTACCCTGACGGAGTTCATACCATCAGCACCTGTGGAAATCAAACACTTGTAGACGGAAAAAGAAAGGTTTTCACTCTTAAACCTTTGCTTGCACTTTTTCGTAAAAAAGGGATTAACCAACACCCCGAATGATCCGCTTTACAGATCGTCCAGAATATTGTCCGCGCGAATGGTATGATGAATGCCTGCAGGAGCTAAGTCAGCACTTAGGCTCATTGGCAGGCATCCGTTCGGTATATCGTTTCGGCAACATCAGCATTCCCGGTATTTCCGACCTGGACATTCTTCTCGTGTTCGAAAATGAAACCTCCTGTATAGCTTCCGGTTTAGAACAACTCTCAGCAAAACATAAAATATTATTCACACACGGCATCATGGCGATGTCGGTACAACATTTTCATCTCAACGACTACTATACCATCTGGAGCGATCGTACATTGTTAGCCGGAAAACATCCCGAAGGTGCTGCACCAGAAAGAACCGAAGCTGATGACAAACACATCAAGCAACAAATCGCACTCGAGTTCCTTGCAGCCAACTACGTGGATTTCGCAGTACAACAAGCGTATGGAATTTTCAAACTACGCGGATTGCTACAACACACTAAAGGGCTTCTCCTCGACCTGAATTTTCTCAACATACACGAAAGTCCAATACACGAGCCAATACAAACATTGCGGGAGAAAGCCCAACGATGGTTCGAACAACCTGTCAGCGACTCCTATCTCACCGGCTGGCTACAACATTTCATTCCACGATACAATGAACTTTGCGCAACGATCTTCGCGGAGCACCCGATGTATCTCGCGGGAAATGCGCCTTATGCCATCGCCAAAAACCTAAGTTTAGACAATGGCCGCACCCTTGCAACACACAAAAGCGGAATACGATTACCTTATCTCCCCTTCATCAACGGACGCAAACAATTCAAAATACTCAACAAACTCAACACTTTCAACTTCGAGTTGCCTGTAATCAACAGCACTCCACATAAAATTCTCGAAGATCGTTTTCAGTTCCTGCGGGAGATGAAATCGCATAACAGAAGGAATTTGCCTAATTTTATGACAATGACCACCTCCATAACCTCTAAGCTCATCTGACGCCATGCGATTAAGAAACCTTGGAGCCATCATTGAAGAAACCATCCGGTATGCGTATCTCGAAAAGTATTTTTCAGGACGCAGACAGGGTGATACTTTATTGGATCTGGGGTGCGGACCAAGACCTTATCAGACGCTCTATCGGTCCGCCTATACGAAAACCATTGGCGCAGAACATCCGGATGCACCATTTCCAAAAACGGACATCGACCTTTATTGCCTTGCTGACAATATTCCGTTGGAGGATAATAGCATAGACACCGTACTCTCCACAGAAGTCATGCACGACATGGCAGAACCATCCAACATGTTATCAGAAGTACACAGGATCTTAAAACCCGGCGGAGAAATTATTCTAACCACTCCGTTTGTTGTACCGATAGTTGATGGAATTTACGACCACTACCGATACACAGAGCAGGGACTTCAGTATCTACTGAAAAAATCAGGTTTCACCAATGTCACCATTCAACCAGTAGGAGATGTTTTTGCATCAGCCATCACATTAATGGTAAAACCAGTCCTGAAATTCTGGAACACATTGGCAAAAGCCACCGGATTAAAAGTAATCTACAGCAGTTGGAATCCGTTCCTGTTGATTATGGTAGTGCTACCACAAGCATTTTACCTATGGACCAGGGACCTACCTTTGATTCGCTCCCTCTATAAAAAATTTAACTATGGCTGCATTGGGTACATCACCACAGCCATAAAACCGGAAAAAGCAGGATGATCAAAGTGCTGCATATCATCTGGTCGACCAATATGGGTGGAATTGAGCG
>JAGOJO010000076.1:4566-14979 GCA_017995075.1 Bacteroidia bacterium
CGCTCCCTCTATAAAAAATTTAACTATGGCTGCATTGGGTACATCACCACAGCCATAAAACCGGAAAAAGCAGGATGATCAAAGTGCTGCATATCATCTGGTCGACCAATATGGGTGGAATTGAGCGACTCGTGTTAAACCTATGGAAAGCACAGTTGCAAAATCCACAACTGCAACCTGCACTCTATGCCGGACAACCTAACGGAACAATGTGGAAAGAATTCCAGCAAACAGGAACCACCTACTCCGGACCATTCAGTAGCGGACATGATTTACAGCCGCAAAAAATAAACGAAGTCACACAGCTCTTCAAACAATTTGACGTTTTACACTTCCACAGCTTTCATCCTGCCACTGCCTATGCAGCTGTTCGAAGCGGAAAAAAAATCATATACACCGAACATGGCAACTTTGGATTCGGACGAAATTTAACACTCACGGATAAAATCAACCGGAGTTTACTTGGTAAATTTCTACGCAACTATGTAAACTTTATCACTTACAACTCGAGCTTCAGCAAAACCACCGCAGAAGCCAGGTACAATACAGGATCGAAAGCAAATGCAGTAGTCTACAACGGCATAACAATCGCAGCGAATCAACAGAAAAGTATCGATAGCGATATTGCAAGTTTCATTGAAGGACATACTTCACTTGCCTGCATTGCACGACTCACCGACGTAAAACGCATTGACAGGCTTATAGACGCCATACAGCAATGCGAGAAGAAATCCAGGATAAGACTTGTATTATTCGGAACAGGACCACTCGATAACTCATTAAAATCAGCAGTAGAAAAAGCAGGACTAAACTCCTCCATACTGTTCGCCGGACATCGAAACGACATTCAGCGATACTATCCTGCATTTGATGCATTCATACTTCCCTCAGCCAACGAAGCATTTGGACTTGTTGTTATGGAAGCTTATGCAGCCGGACGCACTACACTAGTTTTTAAAGACGGCGGAGGAGCCACTGAACTTGTCAGCCAATGCGAAGCAGATATGATAGCAGCAAATCCAACGCACCTCGCACTACTCATCGACCAACTCATCGACAGTACTCAACTCAACAACAACAACAGTGTAGAACATCGAAAACAGTTTGCTGCAAAATTCAGCATAAGCAACCTGCAAGAACAGCTCTTCAAAATATATCAGCAAGTATAAACCATGTGTGGCATCAACGGCATATTTGATTTTAGCAGCGCGAAGAAATTCTCTCTCGCTGCTGCCGTGCAACGCATGAACGATACCATCGCTTACCGTGGCCCCGACGATCAGGGTATCTGGGAACATGCATCCGGCAATCTAACTCTCGGACATCGTCGACTCAGCATCATCGACCTTAGTCCATCCGGACACCAACCAATGCTGCTTGATAACGGAGATGCGATTGTATTCAATGGAGAGATTTATAACTACAACGAACTCAGGCAAACTATCACCGGAGAACAATTCAAGTCAACCAGCGATACGGAAGTCCTATTACACCTTCTTAGCAAAAAAGGAATAGCTGCACTTCAACATGCCAATGGAATGTTTGCTTTTGCCTATTGGAACGAGAGCAACCAAACCTTATTACTCGCCCGCGACAGAGCAGGAAAAAAACCACTTTACTACACCATCTCCAACGGTGCATTCGTATTCTCGTCCGAACTAAAAGCTATACTCACTGTCCCGGGCTTTCAGAAATCGCTAAATGAAGAACAGTTTTACCACTTTCTCACCTTCAACCAGGTAAGTGCACCCGACACACTTTTTCAAAACGTACATAAGCTATCACCGGGAGAATGGCTACAAATTGATCGCCATGGAAAAATCACCACCGGCGAATACTGGGAAATAGGCTACCAGGACCTCCGCAACCGAAGCGAAAAAGAACTCGAAGAACTATTGCTGGAAGGATTGGAAAAAGCTGTTGGTCTGAGAATGATTGCCGATGTACCGGTTGGCGCATTTCTTAGCGGAGGAGTTGACAGCAGTGCTGTTGTAGCGATGATGAGTAAACGCACAACGCATCCGGTAAAGACTTTCACTATTGGATTCGAGGGACAACCCGACTTCAATGAATTGGTTTATGCGCGAACCATTTCCAAACAATTCGGCACCGACCATTACGAAAAAATTGTACAACCACAGGACCTCATACGCCTCATCGACAACATCGCCGATATCTTCGACGATCCAATTGGAGATGCAACAGCGATTCCTATTTACTTTATCTCACAATTAGCACGCGAACAAGGCACCATCGTAGTATTATCCGGAGATGGAAGTGATGAATTGTTTGCCGGCTACAACTCCTGGAAGAAATACAATCAACTTTATCCTGCATATAATCTCTACAAGCGATTACCCGGATTTATTAAGCGAACCATGACCTTATTCGGCGGAGAGGATGAAAGTCCACGCGCTGATATGTTACACCGCGCTGCTGCCAATCAGGAGTTCTTCTGGGGAGGAGCAAAAGCATTCAAGGAATCCTATAAACGCAAATTATTAAATCCGGAATGGATCAATCATCTGGGAGAAATCAACTCATACTCCGTCATCGAAAAACTCGATCGACGCTTTGACCAGTACAAGGAGAAGCACCCCTACCTGAACCATCTCGACCGTATGTGTTACCTCGGATTCCGACAACAGATTCCTATACGGTATCTGCATCGCATGGACAAACTCGGTATGGCAAACAGCATTGAAATCCGTAGTCCGTTCCTGGACTATGAATTCATCAACCTTGCCCTTTCCATCCCACCCGAATGGAAAATCAGGAATAACACACCCAAGTACATCTTAAAAAAATCACTCGAAGGAATACTCGATCATGACACTCTCTACCGGAAAAAAATGGGGTTTTGTGTCCCGTTAAAAGAATGGGCAGGAACATTAATGTCAGAATACGTAGAAAGTCATCTCACCGAATTCACTCAACAACACAACTACTTCAACCGCAAAGAACTTAGTCAACACCTAAGCCAGATCAACACCGGAAAGAGCGATCTTAGCAACGACTTATGGACCATCTATTTTCTCATGGCCTGGTTTAAAAAATGGATGTAAGATGAAAAAGATTCTCATCGTTACCAATGTACCCAACCCTTACCGCATTGCCCTCTTCAACGAACTGAACAGGCAACTGCGCGAAAGAGGTATGGAACTGCATGTGGTATTCGGTGCAGAAGGATATGCGCGCCGACTCAACAAAACAGATCTCGGCAACGCCACATTTCATCACCGCATTCTCGACGGAGGAGTTTACACATCACAGGAGAATACAGAACGAACGTTTTTCGGATACAGCGGACTCAGCGCCGTACTTGACGAACTGCAGCCATACCGCACGATTATTATCGGATTCAGTGCCGGTACGCTCCGATTATTCCTCCGGTCATTTTATAAAAACGAACAATATATTATTTGGGCCGGATCACTCAAAAAAGAAGGCCGCAACGACAATATCGCCCGAATCATCAGCCGTAAGCTCATGATGAAACGCGCATCGGCATTTATTGCATATGGCAGCAAAGCCAAAGAATACCTCGTGTCGATGGGGGCATCACCTGAAAGGGTCAGTATTGCCATGAACACCTCGGACCCTGCATTTTTCCTCGCTGAAACTGACAAGATCAGACAAGAAGGAATGGCCACCATGGGCGACGGGAAGAAACACCTGCTCTACATCGGATACCTGGTTCGACGTAAAAATGTTGGTCTGCTTATCGAATGCATGGCCGAACTCCGCAAACACCGCAACGACTTTATCCTTGACATTGTTGGTGACGGGGAAAGTCGGGAACAGCTCGAAAAACAGGCCTCCGAACTAAATCTCTCCGAACACGTAAAATTCCACGGTTTTCGCCAGAAATCCGAATTACCGGCTTTTTTGGCGCAAAGCAGTGTATTTTTGTTTCAAACCGACTTCGATGTCTGGGGTCTCACCGTGAATGAAGCTATGGCAGCCGGATTGCCGGTCTTGTCATCCATTCATGCAGGTGCTACCTTTGACCTCATAGAAGAAGGAGTTACAGGATATGCTGTTGACTTCAGACAAAGGAGCAAAATCAGCGCTCTGTTACAACCCCTACTCGATCATCCGGAAAGATGCAAAGAGATGGGAATGAAAGCACGTGAACGATTGCTGGCCAAAGCCAGTCTCGAGAAAAGCGCATCAGGATTCATTGATGCCATAGAAAAATCAGCGACGAAGAACTAAATGAACTATAAAGAGTGGCTTGCCTGGTATAAATCACTACCGCTTTCCAAGCGCTGGTTCATCATTCTTATACTTGCACGTCCTATCACCGATAACTTCTACGATCTAAAGGAAGTTTCCGTACTTACATCGCCGCTGTACATTATCGGAATCCTCACACCAATTCTGATTATTTTCAGTCTCACGAGCAGCACCCTCAAGCCTTCCGTAAAATCGAATATCGATATTCCATTCTGGATCTGGGGAATTCTGGTTGCCCTCAACTGCATCTGGATGTATACCATCAACCTTAGTGTAGTTGCACTCGGTGATGCCATCAAGTACCTTATCCCGCTCTTTCTATTTGCATACTGCCGGCGATTTGTCGAAAACAAAACCGATTTACTTGGTATCTGCCAGACGTTCCTCTACGCTTCCATATTTCCGTTCGCCATGTTGATGTACGAGTATCTTTTTGATCCCATCGCAATTCAATACATGAAAGGACGCGGTGGTGGATCCCGTTTACGGGGAGGATATGGTGATATCATGAACTATGCGATTTACACCATCGGATCGTTGATGATTATTTTCTATTACTATATTTCTAAAAATTCCAGCGTTAGCTATTTCAAAGACAAACTACATCAACTCAAACGCAACCGATGGTTCTACGCAGAACCAATAAGTCCGCTATGGGTTGTTGGAGGCATCGCATGGGGAATTCTTGTGATGAACGCCATCAAACACGTTGCCACCTGGGGAAATTTCCTCATGGTTGTAGGGATGTTGATGTTATTCAATCTTCGTAACTTCCGTGGATTCTTCTTTGTCATTGCCTTCTCAATGATCTTCATTCCATTTTTCGCTGAGGACATCTACAACAACATGCTTCAACCGCTCATCGAGAAAGAGATCAACGTGGTTGAAGGAGAAAACGAAATTGAAACACTCGGTAACGGACGCATGACGCGTTGGGAAAAATACTTCGAAAAATGGGAACAGATGCCTGTCATTAACCAGATGATCGGCGTGTCATTCTCCGGATTCAAAGATTCGTTTGTAATGATGGGTCTTGGAATGCATAGTGATTACGTACGTAACCTCTTCTTATCCGGAATTGTAGGACTTGTATTCTACATAATGTTCTTGCTATCCATGACGATTAAAGCCTTCACCTTAGATAATCTCGCGGACAAATTCCTGGTACTTTGCTGTATTCTCACCATCGTCTTGTATTCGCTCACTACAATGCCTACGCTCTACGCGCCATATCTCTATCTGCTCTACTGTGTCTACGCCTATGCCCTCCTCCCAAAAGAAAAGCAATTCTGATCAGGAGAAATCCACGATTCTGTTCCTAGGTAAACTACCACCGCCTTATATTGGTCCTTCGGTAGCCTGCCAGATTATTCTCAACTCTAAACTGAAGGATGAATTCAACCTCATCCATATTGATCTCAGTGATCATCGCGATATCAGTACACTCGGTAAAATTGATTTCGGAAATTTTTATTTAGCCTTTAAACAATATTACAGTCTCTATAAAAACCTGCGAAAGCACCGTGATGCGATGGTATATGTTCCTGCAGGACAAACTACCGTTGGCTATACACGCGACGCAGTATTTATTGTACTTGCCAAACTCTTCGGCAGAAAAGTCATCACCCATTTACGCGGAGGAAACTTCCTGAAATGGTACAACAGTGCACCGGGCTTTGCGAAATGGATCGTACGGAAAGTGCATCCCAAAGTGAATGCGCAGATTGTGCTTGGAAACAACCTACGTCATCTTTTCAACTGGCTCATCCCAGACAAGAACATCCACGTCATTCCAAACGGTGGCAACTACACGATTCCAACGGTTCCCAAAAGCGGAGAAAAGGTTCGAATCCTCTATCTGGGAAATTTCATTGGTACCAAGGGTGTACTTGAAACACTATACTCAATTGATTACCTGAAAGATATAGTCGATAAGATTGAATTTGTATTTGCCGGATCCTGGCGGGATGATGAAACCAGAAAGGCATTTTTACAGTTTAAAGAGGAACATCCTGAACTGCCCATAACCATGGCTGGTTCAGTAAGTGGAAATCCGAAATTTGAATTGCTTGCGGGTAGTGATATATTCGTATTTCCAACATATTATCCCAATGAGGGACATCCATGGGTCATTGTAGAAGCGATGGCTGCCGGACTCCCTGTGATCACCACCGACCATGCTGCAATCAGCGAATCGGTAAAAGAGAATGAAAACGGATTCCTCGTCGAGAAGAAAAGCGCCGAGGCCGTTGCAGCGAAAATCAGGTTCCTGGTGGAGCATCCGGATCAACGTAAAGCCATGGGCATCAAAAGCCGTGAGATGTACGTAAACGGATTCACACAGGACATTATGATTGAGCGCCTCGCCCGTGTATTCCGGGAAGTGGCCGCTCAATAAACTATTGAAGTATATGCGCATATTGTTAACAGGCGGTGCCGGATTTATCGGAAGTCATCTTGCAGAATCATTGATTCTTAAAGGAGGGCATTCCCTGACTGTAATTGATAATTTTGATCCGTTTTATGATCGTTCCATCAAGGAAAAAAATATTGCCGCTTTAAAATCGAATCCGGCATTCCGTATAATCGAAGGCGATTTTCGTTCATTGCCATCGTTTGAAAACCAACTGGAAGAAAATTACGATGCGATTATTCACGTTGGCGCCAAGGCCGGAGTTTTGCCGAGCATAAAAGATCCTATCGGATACGAAGATGTAAATATCAAGGGCACGCTACAACTACTGGAGTTTGCTAAGAAGAGAAATATTAAACAATTCGTTTTTTGTTCATCAAGCAGTGTGTATGGAGTGAATCCAAAAACTCCGTGGAGTGAGTCGGATCCGGTATTGCTTCCGATCTCCCCTTATGCAGCGAGTAAAGTAGCGGCAGAACTTGCAGGATATACCTATTCACATTTATACGATATACGTTTTATTGCATTACGTTTATTTACCGTGTATGGTCCTCGACAGCGGCCGGATCTTGCTATACATAAATTTGCAAAACGCATTCAGCAGGGGTTACCTATCACCATGTATGGAGATGGTTCTACCTTGCGCGATTATACCAATGTGGCAGATATCGTTCGCGGTATTACAGGAGCATTGGAATACACAGGTTCAAATTATGAAATCATGAACCTGGGGAATAATAGTCCGGTTAAACTACACGAACTGATTGCCGGAATCGAAACGGCTCTTGGCAAAAAAGCGATCATTGAACAATTACCTGAGCAACCGGGTGATGTTCGTGTTACCTTTGCCGATATTCGCAAAGCCGCTGAACTGATCGGATATACTCCGCAGGTGAAACTGCAGGATGGACTGAATGAATTCTGCGCCTGGTTAAATCAACAATAATACATGGAACAACTGACCCAAAATCTAAAGGATGGCCACATGCAATTGCTGGAGGTGCCTTATCCTGCTTTGAATGATGGTCAGGTATTGATCCGCAATCACTATTCACTCATCAGTGCCGGCACCGAGGGAAAAACGGTAAAGGATGCTCGTCTGGGTTATATCGGAAAAGCACGCGCCCGAAAAGAAGAAGTTAAAAAAGTAATCCAGACTGCTAAAACGATCGGCTTGAAAGAGACCTATCGGTTAGTCATGAATAAGCTGGATGCACCAAGCGCCTTGGGTTATAGCTGCGCCGGAGAAGTGATTGCTGTTGCAGAAGGAGTGAAAGATTTTAAAGTCGGTGATCGTGTGGCCTGTGCAGGAGCTACTGCCGTGCATGCGGAAGTTGTGGCGATACCTGTAAACTTATGTGTGAAACTCAGCGATGATCTCTCCACACGTGAAGCGGCATTTACTACGCTCGGTGCTATTGCCTTGCAAGGCGTACGTCAGGCAGATTTACGGATCGGCGAGTCGTGTGTGGTAATTGGTCTGGGATTACTGGGACAAATCACCATTCAGATTCTACGAGCATCCGGAGTGAAAACCATCGGAATAGACATTGATCCACGGCAGGTGCAACAGGCGTTGCAAAACGGAGCTGACCATGCTTATGCCCGTGAAGATGCACATCTGGAAGCGGCAGTGCAACAAATAACCGATGGACATGGTGCAGACACCGTAATCATTACAGCTGCGACTTCATCTACTGATCCAATAGATCTGGCCGGACTCCTCTGCAGGAAGAAAGGAAGAGTAGTAGTAGTTGGTGCAGTGCCCACAGGTTTTACGAGGAAAAATTATTACAACAAAGAACTGGAGTTAAAGATGTCTTGTTCGTATGGCCCCGGCCGTTATGATCCGGAATACGAAGAACAGGGGATTGATTATCCATACGCCTATGTTCGCTGGACAGAAAACAGGAACATGCAGGCATTTGCTGATTTGATGGCAAGTAAAAAGATCGACATACGTCCTCTGATTACACATACCATTGCATTCAAAGATGCAAAATCAGCCTATGATATGATTTTAAACCGTACGGAGTCGTTCGCCGGCATCGTACTGGAATATGATACACAAAAACAATTAAAGAACCGGGTAGAACTTTCAACCTCACGGATCGCCGAAGCTGCAATTTCGGTTGGAATGATCGGAGCCGGATCCTTCGGGCAGAACTTCCTTCTTCCTGCACTAAAGGGCAAAGCAAACCTAATCGGAGTAGCAACAGCCCGTCCGAATAACGCCCGCAATGTTGCTGATAAATTCGGATTCAATTATTGCACAGGCAATGCCGATGAGTTGATTCAGGATAAAAACATCAACACTATTTTTATCGCTACCCGACATGATAGTCATGCTGAATATGTAATCAAAGCATTGAAGGCTGACAAAAATGTATTTACCGAAAAACCTCTTTGCCTCTACCCTAACGAACTGGAGCTCATTAAAGATGCATATTCTACTTCCAATCGACAGCTCTTTGTAGGATTCAACAGGAGATTTGCTCCATTAACCCAAGAGTTATTAAAGCATATTAATCGTGAAGTACCCAGTGCGATTCTATTTCGTATCAACGCCGGAATTGTGCCGAAAGAACATTGGATACATGATCCTGCAACCGGCGGTGGACGAATCATAGGAGAAGCGTGTCATTTTATTGACTACTGCGCATTCATCTGCGGTAGTAAAATCACAGAGGTTGCAGCACATGCACTGAAAGATCCTTCAGGACTGAATGACACCGTGAGTATTTCATTGAAAATGGAAAACGGAAGTGTTGCAACGATTGCTTATTACTCAAACGGAAACAAAGACGTCAGCAAGGAATACATCGAAGTATTCAATGGTGGTGTTATTGCCCGCATAGACGATTTCAAGGAATTAGTGGTAAATGGCCCAAAAGGAACGCGTAAAGTAAAATCAGTTCAGGACAAAGGACACAAAGCAGAAGTGGAAACTTTCGTGAATGCTTTACACAATGGCAAGCCTGCACCGATTTCATTTGATGAATTATACAACGCCACTCTATCTACTTTTAAAGTTTTAGAATCAATAGCGATTAACGGAAAAACCCTCGTAACCAAATAACCATGACAGCAGATGAGCAGATTTCGCGTTCCCTGTTTCTCCTGCTGAGTTATATGGAAGAGCAGCAGTTTAAAGGATTTGATCCATACGATGGTCTTACCTCTCCGATATTTCAGTTACCAATTCTAAAGAGTCAGCACAAGCTTCGTTTCCTTGCACAACAGTCAGTGAAACGATCACCTGTGAATCTGCGTCCATTGCTGGGGATTAAAAAGCGATTAAATCCTGTTACCATTGGATTAGCTCTTCAATCATACGCACAATTATACTCGGCCGATCCGAAGCCAGCTTATAAAGAAAAGGCACTTCATTGTATACAGCAACTGCAAACGCTGAAAGCAAAAAATTATTCCGGTGCATGTTGGGGGTACGATTTCCCCTGGGAAGCACGTTATGCCAGCATTCCGGCATACGAACCGACTGTAGTCGCCACAGGTATTATCACACATGGATTATATCATGCATATAAAACCTGGAACATAAAGGAAGCCGGTGATTTAGTAGTCAGCGCTGCAGAGTTTGTACTACACGATCTTCACCGAAGCACAGATCCGGACCAAAGCATTTGCTTCTCCTACTCTCCCTTCGACAAAGAAAAAGTTTTTAATGCCAGCATGAAAGGTGTCCGGCTATTAGCTCAGGCATACTCGATCACTACCAACGAAGAATTAAAATCAACGGC
>JAGOJO010000077.1 GCA_017995075.1 Bacteroidia bacterium
CATATTTGCGATTGTCAACGAATGCGCGGAAGGTGTTACAGAAGTAGGGGTTGCAACTGTACTGAATGGCGCCTTCAAGGGCAATGGGCGGATGGGGATGGCATTTTACACTCTTACTTCCAACTACAAAGGAATGAGGAAACGAAGTGGATGGTGAAATAATTCCCTCCTGTAATGCTGCAAGTGCGTTCGTTAATTTAAACGTGGAGCCCGGTGGATAATATGCCTGCATTGCCCGGTTGAAAAGCGGCTTGAGCGGATCTTTGAGCAATACGCCATAATTTTTTGATCGTACACGTCCTACGAGGAGGTTAGGGTCGTAGGATGGACTGGAAATCATCGCCAGAATTTCGCCGGTGCGTGGTTCGATGGCAACGAGTGAACCTACTTTGTTCTGCAATAGTTTTTCTCCGTACGCCTGTAATTCAGCATCCAATGTGCAGATCAGATTTTGTCCGGCGAGTGCAATGGTATCGTAAGTTCCGTTTTTATAACTTCCCTTTTCTCGGTTGAATACATCTACCATGACAATACGTACACCACGTTGTCCGCGGAGTTCGTTTTCATAACTCTGTTCAATTCCGCTGATTCCGATATAGTCACCCTGTCGGTAATAGGGGTTTTTAGAAATCAACGCATCGTTCACCTCGCCGATATATCCGAGAACGTGGGCGGCGGTGTTGTTGGGATATTTTCGTAACGTTCGCGGCTGTACGAAAAAGCCGGGGAATTTGTAAAGTTTCTCCTGAAAGGTAGCAAAGGTTTCTGCACTTATTTGTTTCTCGAATGTACTGGCTTTTACTTTGGAGAAGGTTTTGGCTTTGCTCAGTTTTTCGATAAAGCTTTCTTTCGTGATATCCAGGAGGCGGCAGAATTCGAGTGTGTCGATGTCTTTTACCTGCTTGGGAATGACCATGAGATCATATACAGCCTGGTTGTAGGCAAGTACTCTTCCTTTCCGATCATAAATCATCCCTCGTGCGGGATAGTCGATCATGTAACGGAGCACGTTGTTGTTGGCGGAAACAGTATAGGAGTCGTTCAGTACCTGTACGTAAAATAGTCTGATCAGGAATATGAGAACGACCGCCGTAAAGATGCCGAGTATAACAAATCGTTGGCCGGTGCCGGGGTTGTACATGTGGAGTGGATTACAAAGAAGATGTTAATTCGGGTAGTGACGGCAGGGTAGCCGAAGTCTAGGAGGCGTTTCTCGGACGAGCTGTGAGATATTGAGCAATGATGATGAGCAGCAAAGTTAGGATACTGCTGAGCAATACACGTACAAAGGTGTCGGAAAATTCACTGAAGCGGAATACTTCAATGAAGAAGAGTACCATGTGGTGAGTAACTACCATGAGTGAGGCGTAGGCCATGAACCATGGAAATCCGAATTTGTGAATACCCGGTACAGCATCTGATTCGTAACCATCGCGTGGTGCAATCATCTTGAGCCAGCCTGGTCGCATGTAAGCCATCACCAGACAAGCAGACGCGTGCATGCCGGGTGTGTTTTGGAACATGTCGATGACTAGTCCGGTTACCATGGCAATCGGTAACAAGGCGAGACGAGGCATGTTTACAGGCAATGTGAGCAGAAACAGTACGTATAAAAACGGGTTGATGAAGGTGCCTAATTGTACATTGTTTAGAATGACTACCTGGATGGCAGTGAGCAGCAGAAAGCGGATGAATTGTTGAAGGATGCCTAATATCATTGTTCGTCCTCCTTCGGTTTATTCACTGCTTCGAGTGTTTGTTGTTCTTCTTTCAGCAGACTCTTTACTATATACACATGACTCAGGTTCTTAAAGCTCATGCTCAGCTTTACACGAATTTTATAAAAGGGTGATCCGGGTTCAATTTTGTTCTCGGTCACTGTCCCAATCATGATGTTGGCCGGAAAGTAATCAGAGAACGAGGTGGTCACGATGGTATCTCCTTTTTGTACCGGTACTGTTTTGTCAATTTCATTCAGCGTCACGTACGCAGGATCCTCGCCATCCCAGGTGAGCGACCCGAAGAATCCATTACGTCGGATCTTGGCTGAAATTTTAATCTCTTTATGCAGTAACGACATCACGGTGCAGTAATGCGCTGATACATGATTGACAATTCCTACTACTCCATTGGAGGTGATAACAGCCATCTCCGGCTTAACTCCTTGCAGACTTCCGCGATTGAGTGTGATGAAATTGTTGCGGTGATTTACAGCATTGTTCACCACGTGGGCGGGCAGATAAATATATTGTTGCAAGGCAACGGTGTCCTGCTCCTGACGAGTAGTGGAGTCGTCAATATACTTGGCATCCTGAAGCAAAGTTCGAAGGCGCGCATTTTCTTCACTTAAAACGGTGTTTTCCTCCCGCAGGTGAATATAATCTTTCACATAATTTACCCCTTCCATCGTGGTAGTTACTACCGCATTGGTGGCATTAAAAACAGAGGCTTGCTGGAAGCGGTTGTTGCGAACGATAAGATAAATGCAGAATGCCTGCAACAGAATGAAAAGTAGAGTAAAGTTATTGCGCCAGAGTAGGAGGAAGAGGAGCCTCATGTTGTTGCTTTATCAGCGCCCGTGCAGCAGATGCGGAATTCCGCTTCCGTTAGTGCTGCAGGAATTTATAACGATGAATGTTCTTCAATGCAATGCCAGTACCACGTACAACTGCACGAAGTGGATCTTCAGCTACGTGTACCGGTAGTTTGGTCTTCATGGAGATGCGCTTGTCAAGTCCGCGCAGAAGTGCTCCACCACCGGTAAGATAAATTCCGGTGCGGTAAATATCTGCTGAAAGTTCAGGAGGAGTAATCTCCAGTGCTTTCAGAATCGCTTCTTCAATTTTACTGATGGATTTATCGAGTGCGTGTGCAATCTCGGGATAGCTAACCGTGATTTCTTTCGGAATACCGGTCATCAGATCGCGGCCGTGTACAGCGAAATCAGGTGGTGCATTATCGAGTTCAGGAAGTGCTGAGCCTACTTCGATTTTAATGCGTTCAGCAGTGCGTTCTCCAATGAGAATGTTGTGCTGGCGACGCATGTAATCCCAGATGTCAGTTGTGAATCCATCACCTGCAACACGGATACTCTGGTCGCAAACGATTCCGCCGAGTGCAATAACAGCGATTTCACTGGTACCACCACCAATATCGATGATCATGTTCCCCATCGGCTCTTCTACATCAATTCCGATACCGATTGCCGCAGCCATTGGTTCGTGAATGAGGTAAACTTCTTTTGCACCTGCATGCTCGGCGGAGTCACGTACTGCACGTTTCTCTACCTCGGTAATGCCGGAAGGAATACAAATAACCATGCGCAGGGAGGGCGTGAAAAGCTTGTTCCCGGAACTGATCATTCGGATCATGCCCTTGATCATCTGCTCAGCTGCTTCGAAGTCGGCAATTACTCCGTCTTTGAGCGGTCGAACGGTCTTGATGTTCTCGTGCGTTTTTCCGTGCATCATCATCGCCTGCTTGCCTACAGCAATTACGCGACCAGTCATGCGGTCAATGGCTACGATGGATGGTTCATCAACAACTACTTTGTCATTGTGAATGATGAGGGTGTTTGCAGTCCCCAGATCGATGGCGATCTCCTGCGTGAGGAAATCAAAGAGTCCCATGCTAACGCGGTTTGTTTTGGTCGACTTTCTCTCGAAAGTGTCGTTGGTTTGAGTGTATGGTTACTGTTCAGCAAGGTCCTTCACAGCATCGCTGCAAGGTAGTTGAATCAGGAATGCAAAAGTGGAAAGAAAAATCCTAATTATAAACCCGTTAATGTTTAAAATGACGAATACCTGTTACAACCATGGAAACGCCGAGCTCGTTGGCTTTGTCGATGGAGTCCTGGTCGCGGAGGGATCCGCCTGGTTGGATGATGGCGGTGACCCCTGCGGCGGCGGCGATTTCTACGCAGTCGGGGAAGGGGAAGAAGGCGTCTGACGACATAACCGCTCCCTGTAGAGAGAAGCCGAAATGGTTTGCTTTGGCGATGGCTTGTTTGAGAGCGTCAACGCGGGAGGTTTGTCCGACTCCGCTGGCGAGAAGTTGCCCGTCTTTTACCAGTACTATGGCGTTGCTCTTGCTATGTTTTACAATCTTATTGGCGAAGAGCAAATCTTCCGTTTCTGTGGAGGACGGTGCCTTGGTGGTAACTGATTTGAGGTGGGAGGCTGTTTCTGTTACATGGTCGGGCTCCTGTTCCAGTACACCGTTGAGGACACTTCTGTAGAGTCGCTTAGGTTGTTCAAACGATTTGGTTTTGAGCAACATGCGGTTCTTTTTTGATTGGAGAACGGTGAGTGCTTCCGGGGTGTATGACGGCGCCAGGAGTACTTCGAAAAATAAACTGTTCATGGCTTCGGCTACTTCGGCGGTGATTTCGCGGTTGGCTGCTATTACACCTCCAAAGGCGGAAACCGGATCTCCGGCCAATGCTTTGTCCCAGGCTTTGAGCAAGGAGTTATCTTGTGCTAATCCGCAGGCATTGTTGTGTTTGATGACGGCAATGGCGGGTTCGCTGAAGTCGTTGATGAGGGCAAGAGCAGCATCTACATCTAAAAGATTGTTGTAGCTAAGTTCCTTACCATGAAGCTGGGTAAATACTTGGTCGGTGTTTCCGAGGAAGGCGGCTTTCTGGTGTGGGTTCTCTCCATAGCGAAGAGATTTCGATGGCCAGATGGCGGGAACTGTTATCTGATCATCTCCCAAAGTGCCGCGCATGAACCAACTGTGGATGGCTCCATCATAGGAACTGCTGACTCCAAATGCTCTTTCAGCCTGAAGTCGACGCTGTTCAAGGGTTGTCTTTCCAGATTGATTTTCAATTACATCCAGTAGGAATCCGTAGTCTTTCACCGATGGGATAATAACTACATCCTGAAAATTCTTGGCTGCTCCGCGTATCAAACTTATTCCTCCAATGTCGATTTTTTCGATGATGGCATCGGCTGTCCCTCCGGCTCTTACCGTATCTTCAAACGGATAGAGGTCCACTACTACCAGATCGATAAACGGAAGCTGATGTTTGGCCATTTCAGCTTCGTGTACCGCGTCGTTTCGTTTGGCCAGGATTCCACCAAAAACCGCAGGATGAAGCGTTTTTACCCGACCTCCTAATATAGAAGGGTAACCGGTAATGTCTTCAACAGGTGTTACCGGAAGATTGCGTTCGCGGATAAAATCATAGGTGCCTCCGGTTGCATATAGCTGAACACCAAGGCGGTGCAGGCCATCTACAATACGGTCGAGGCCGTCTTTATGGTAAACTGATAATAAGGCGGAACGCATCTGAACTTCCATGACAGTAGGGGATTAGGGGCGCAAAATTAGGAAATATGCCTTCCTGTAGAAGGATTGTTCATGATTTCCGAAAAATTGTTGATGCGTTTGAGATGGTAGTTTCTTCTTATATAGATAGATGGTCGATAAGTGAAACAGTGAGCTGATTTTTACAATCCGATCTGCTGATTTTTATCATTACTTACTATAGGCATGAAAAGTAGTTTCGTGTGTTAAATATTAGCATCATGCCTATCTATCGTCAAATGGGACTTATTCCTCCCAAACGCCATATCGTTTTTCGTCAGCCGAATGGAAAATTATACCACGAAGAATTATTCGGTACAGAAGGATTCTCGGGAATGTCTTCGCTTGTATACCATCTTAACCCTCCCACGATGGTGAAGGAGCGTGGTGAACCGTATTCTGTTCGTCCGAAGATTGCTATTGAAGATAACCTGCAAGCACGTTCTTACCTGGGTTTTGATTTGCAGCCGCAGGAAGATTATCTCGATAGCCGTACTGTTCTGTTTGTAAATGGCGATATGACGATCGGTATTGCTGCTCCGTCGAAAGGGATGTCCGATTACTTCTTTAAGAATGCAGATGCCGATGAGTTGATTTTTGTACATAGAGGTTCCGGTACATTGCGCACGATGTATGGTTCTATCGATTTCGGTTATGGCGATTATCTGGTGATTCCCCGCGGGACCGTTTACCAAATGAATTTTGATTCATCTGATAACCGTCTGCAGATTACCGAGTCGTTTAGTCCGATTGAAACTCCTGCCCGTTACCGCAATGAGTACGGACAATTTCTGGAGCATAGTCCCTTCTGCGAACGCGATTTTCGTTTGCCACATAATCTGGAAACACATGATGAAACCGGCGACTTCCTGGTGAAGATTAAAAAGCGTGGTCTTATCTATCCTTATGTTTACAGCACTCATCCATTCGATGTGGTTGGCTGGGATGGATGTTCTTATCCATATGCGATGTCGATTTTCAATTTTGAACCGATCACAGGTCGCATTCATATGCCACCTCCCATTCATCAACATTTCCAGGGACGCAATTTTGTGATCTGTTCATTCGTGCCTCGCCTGTACGATTATCATCCACAAGCTATTCCTGCACCATACCATCATAGCAATATCGATAGCGATGAAATTCTGTATTATGTAGATGGTGATTTCATGAGCCGAAACGATATCCAACAGGGACAATTCACTCTGCATCCCGGCGGAATTCCACATGGACCTCATCCCGGTGCAATCGAGCGCAGCATTGGTAAAAAAGAAACCAATGAACTCGCTGTAATGATTGATCCGTTTAATCCGGTGAAGATCACACAAGACGCCATCAATCTCGAAATCGGAGATTATTACCATTCATGGATGCATAAGAATGGAGTAGCGGTGTAATACCGTATTCACATCTATTTGTGAAATCCCGGTCATCGAGTGATCCTGGCGGTACGTCAGGATTGTATCGAGATGACAGGATCACTCGATGACCGGTGCATTTCATCGAGAAGCAGACAGATATCTCGAGCATAAGGAATGTATCAAATATTGACAAAGCAAATGGGGGATTAGTAAAATAGCAGATGCATTTTAATACCACCTATTCGCAATCGAACAAAACAACAACGAGTAACAGTAAACTCTAATTTGAAAATGGATAACTTAACTGAAGTAAAAAATTACCGTTATACAGGGGCGAAAATCTTTGAAAAAGCACAGGATTTTTTGCCGATCAACGGAACCGATTATGTTGAACTTTATGTAGGCAATGCGAAACAGGCGGCGCATTACTATAAAACCGCTCTTGGATTTCAGGAGCTGGCGTATGCAGGACTCGAGACCGGGTTGCGCGACCGTACATCGTATGTTTTGCAGCAGGGTAAAATCCGTATTGTGCTGACATCTCCTTTTGATCCGGATTCAGAAATTTCTCATCATATCCGTATGCATGGTGATGGAGTGAAAGTAATCGCTTTGTGGGTGGATGATGCGTACGATGCGTTTGAGCAAACTACAAAACGTGGTGCGAAACCATATCTTCAGCCGGAAACTGTTAAAGATGAGTTCGGAGAAATTCGTCGTTCAGGCATTCATACGTATGGTGATACGGTGCATATTTTTGTTGAGCGTAAAAACTATAAAGGTCTCTTTATGCCCGGATTTGAGAAGTGGGAAACGGAATATCGTCCGGGCCAGGTGGGCTTGAAATACATCGATCACATGGTGGGTAATGTGGAGCTGGGTGCTATGAATAAATGGGCCGGTTTCTACAACGATGTAATGGGTTTTGCGAACCTGATTACGTTTGACGATAAAGATATCAGCACAGAATATACAGCGTTGATGAGTAAGGTGATGACTAACGGTAATGGGTATATCAAATTCCCGATTAACGAACCTGCAGAAGGGAAGAAGAAGTCGCAGATTGAAGAATATATCGATTTCTACAAAGGAGCAGGTTGTCAGCATATCGCCGTTGCTACGGATGATATTGTGTTCACGATTTCGGAGATGCGTCGCCGTGGTATCGAGTTTCTGTATGTTCCCGGTACCTATTATGATACTGTTGCAGATCGTGTAGGTATTATCGAGGAAGACATGGAGGAGTTGAAGAAATGGGGAATCATGGTTGATCGTGATGAAGATGGTTATCTCCTGCAGATTTTTACCAAACCGATTGAAGATCGTCCAACACTGTTCCTTGAAATTATTCAACGGAAAGGCGCAAAGTCATTCGGTAAAGGCAACTTCAAAGCACTCTTCGAATCTATTGAAGCAGAGCAGGCAAGAAGAGGTACATTATAAAATCATAAGTTCTTTAATAAAATCCCTTGTAGAGGTTTAACTCTGTAAGGGATTTTTTTTGCCTGTATATTCAGCGCTGAGCACATCCTTTTTTAGCTTGGAGGATTAAATTGAAGCAATAAAAAACGCCTGCAATTTTCATTACAGGCGTTTTTTATGATATCCTTAACTTTTATTGTACGTCAGTAGTGCTACGTAATTGCATCTGCGCATTGGTGTTTGGCGCTGTTACTGTTCCACCATAATCAGTCAGATTGCCGGTGATGCTTACTGTTCCTGTTGGGAAGGTAGTGCCTGCAAAACTTGCTCCTGATGCAGTGTATAATGTCATTACTCCGGTTCCATCGTTGATCTGAATTGAACCTGAATAGGTAGTTGTACTGGTGCTGCTGGTGATGGTTGCATTGGTAATTTTCAACAGTGAGCTTTCCCATGAATCATTCGCAGCCATATTAGCTAAGATTTGTGCAACAGTTACTACTTGTGGAGTTACTGATTTGCCGGTGCCAAGTATGGTAGCATTACCAATCGCAACGTTTGGTGTGCTGGTACCAAGCTGAAGCAGTCCGCTGAACTCACCTAAGCTTTGTCCTGTTATAACAATCGATAAAGAGTCGCCAAGGTTGAATGAGTGGTTAGCAGCAAAACGTACACAGATTCCTCCGGTTGCATCCTGAATGAAGAGGTTTCTTCCATTTAGGTTACCTGTAGTACGATCGCTGGTTACAACACCGTTGATGTAATAGCTACCGTTTACATTGATGGTGCTTCCGCTGTAGAGGTTACGAACGTCGCTGATGTTGATCAGGTTGGCTGGACCACCAGCTCCGTTGCAACGTAAGCTATCCATATCCACGTCATTGGAATCACGAAGGATCAATTGTAAGTCGCTATTATAAATCGAGAAGATACCTTTGATGGTTCCTTTCTTTGTAGGAGTAAGAACAGATGCGAAGTTGCAATATCCGCTGGTACGTACAATGATTGATCCACCATTGCAATCGTTTACGAAACGGTTAACTGATTGTAACAATACTGCATCTGCAAATGGTTGTGCTGTATCTGCCGGATCAAATTCTACGTTTTCAATTTCGATGAAACGGTTTTGCCATTTATCGGTATTGTTCAGGTCGTTCATGGTTACCTTTGTAGGCTGTGGATTCAAGCCATACTGTCCTCCGATCAGGTAATCTTTTACCAGTCCGAGTGGAATTGGTGCCGCTTCCGGTGATGTTCCGGTATTGTCAATGTATCCGCCAATCTGAATTAATTCGCCGTAGTCGCCCATTACAAGGCCTTTGAGTTTAACGTACACACGACGGCCGATTGGGTATTCAACATTGAAATCCGACATATCCAGACGGATGCTGATACCTGCTGTTGCATCTTCAATCACCATTGTTTTGTAATAGTTACCTGATTTATCGTCAGCAGTTACAACGCCGGCAATAACCCAGTTACTGTCAATGGTAATGATTTTGTTGAAGTTGATAATGCTGTCAGAGTACAGACGTTTGAGGGAGTCAATCGTCATGTTTACGGTCAGATTTGGATCTGTTCCGTTCAGTGGCGGCTCATCGAATTCGTCCTCACGACAAGATACGAAGTTGAAACTTACCATGGCCAGCAAGAGTAAGCTGAACAGGCGTGTAGAGATTTTTTTGAAGGATATCATGGGAGTATGATTTCTGATTTGTGATTGTGTTTTTTAGTTGAAGCGAACGATTACAGAGGCAAAGAAGGTGCGTCCGAATCCGTAGTAATAACGTGGAGGGAATTTGTTGATGTTCTTGCCTTCATAGTCGAAGCGGAGTTGTTCAAATCCGGTTACCATCATGTCCTGATTGTCGAAGATGTTGGATACTCCCAGATTTAATACCACGAAGGTGTTTCTGCGGAATCCATCGATGAAATCACTTACGCGCCATGATTTGCTGCCGAAGAAGTCGAGCGTGAATTGTCCGTCTGCTTTTTGCTGGTCAATGATGCTTTCACGTACACTGCCTTCTTCCAGCAACTCAACACCTGCTACAGTGCGGCGGGCCGGATTGAAGTCGATGTAGTTGTTGGCGAAGTAATTTGCAGTAAGACTTATTGTCCAGAATTTTTTGGCGCGATAAAATACTCCGGCACTTACAGCAGTTTGTGGTCCGTTGGCGAAGTAAAAGTCTTTTGAGTAGATGGTTTCGTTTTCAGCCAGCAATTCAGCGTTGTTATCTTGTGTGATTACAGCGTTCATGCGGTCAGTGTAGTAGTATTGTCCCAGAGCTGCTGCAAAGTTTGCATTCCATCCTTTGCCGAGTGCTACGTCAGTTCCAAATTCCAGACCGATATGTCGGCGATCGATATTGCTGAGGGAGTAGTTTACGAACGTGCGGAAGTCTTCATGCCAGAAGTTGATGGTATTGTATCCGTCATTGAATTGTGTGTAGTACAATGTAGCGCGGATCTTCGCTTTTGGTGCACGTAAGAGATATCCTCCTTCAAAAGAGGTGATCTTTTCAGTTTCAAGATTGGCGATGGCGTCGTTACGTGTGCGGGGAGAAACATAAACGTTCTCAAACAACGGAGCACGTGATTCATAAGCAGCGTTGAAGAAGAAGTAGTTTCTTCCGTTGAGTTTATACGTTACTCCTCCCTTTACACCACCGGTGCTGAAGTTTTCTTTTTTCGAATCGCCCAGTGAGTTATCAGCGAAGATTCCGTTCTGATATTTTCCGGTGCGGTAGAATTCGGTAGTAGCCATGTGGACTCCCAGGAAGAAATCAACATGCGTGAACTTAAATTGTCCTTGTGCCCAACCCATGTTCTTCTTTACTGTTGATTCATAGTTGTAGCCAAATCGGTCGCCAACTTGCAGAATGCGGTTTGGTGTTTCGAGGTTGTTTTGCAGTGCTTCGCTGGAATCCGGAAAATCCTGTTCCGCCCATTGGTTGATGTCTACGTAAAATTCTCCGCCTAATAAGTCACCTACACGTTTGTAATTCTCTGTGTTCTGGAATTGATAGAGATAGCCTGCACTGAATATTAAATGGTCGCTGATGACGTTGTTGTAGTTCATGGCGAGGGTAACACGTTTGCTATCGGTCACACGCTCTTCAATGATGTAACGACTGCGCTTTCCGTAAACCGTATTTCCTGTTACACCGTTGGCGTCTACAACTGAATCATAAGAAGCCTGGTTGGTATTGTAAATCTGTTCCCAGTCAACCTGACGGAAGTTCTCGTCGTTTCTCCATCTGTCAGCTACCACCTCAGCTAATGCCGGGTCAGTGATATAACTTGGAAGCTTGCGGTAATAATCCGGGCGTGGATCAGGAGCATTGAACCAGTCAAATCCACTCAAACTGTTCGAACCATATTGGTAACCCAATGATGTTTCCAGCTCTGACTTGGAGTTAATCTTCCATTCATGGCTGAGAATTGTCAATGGATTCTGCTGACGCGCGATTCGTGCGTTGCGAACTTCTCCGTTCTGATAACCCCAGTTTGGATTGTAGTAATTGGTACCTGCGAGATCATAGGCTTCCTGTACAGCAGGATTTGCTCTACCGTTGAGCGTGTTGGCACCCATATGGGTCAGACTGAGTGAATGGTTAGTTCCAAAACGTTTTTCGATAGAACCAAACCATGACCAGCCATCGGTGAAAGTACCGGGAACATAGGCTTCTTCTCCGAAACGACGGGAAGCAGAGGCTGCAAATGCCCATCCGCCTTTCAACAATCCGCTACCATAAGATGCCATGATACGGTTGTTGTAGGAGCGGTTGGAGTTGGCGTAGCTGAGAGAAAATTGTTTACGTTGTTTTGAAGCTTTTGCATCGATGCTGAAAGAACCATCGAGACTTCCATACGTGTAGTTGGAAGGATTTAATCCATATGTACTCTCACGACTACGGGTTACGTCGTTGAGTCCGGCCCAGGTACCAAAAAGGGTACGGCTGCTGGAAAGATCTTCCACCGGAATCCCGTTCATGAGGGTGAGATTTTCATTGTCGTATCCCCGATTACGGAAACGACCGGCGCTGAAATTGAATGCTGCAGCGGCCGCAAAAGGATCCCTGCCTGCTGTCAAAACACCGGCTACACTTGCAGAGGATGATTCGCGCATATCGTTCTCACTGAGAGATACCGTTGGAAGGTTTTCCTGAATGGATAACTGGGTGTTCTCCGCTAATCCGGAGTTGACAACACCTAAATCCGTTTTTGGACTATTCACCGCTACCTGGAGGATAATTACTTCGTATCCTTCGGGTGCAATTTCAAGAGTGTAATTTCCGTAAGGAACATCTTTGATTTCAAAAGTTCCGGCCTGGGTACTCTGGGTGCTGAGGGTGGTAGTGCCTTTAAGCTGGACTAAAGTGGCGCCTAAAACTGCGCGGGTATCTCGGTCCTGTAGTATGCCTTGTACTGTTGAACTTTGAGCGATACTCAATGCCGGCAGCAGAAATAGCAACCACAGGCAAGCCAATCGTAACTTCATAAGTTGGGTTCTTGGTTAATTATAGGGAGGGCAAAAGTACTGAATTCCCCTCTACGTAAATACGACTTTTCAGAGATATCATGTAATCTTATCGTTAAGGAGATGGTGCTGAGCGGGCTTTTTTATAGGTTTGCAGTCTGAAAATTATGAAAAACACTGCCTTACCACTGCTGATTGCCTTCTTTTTATTCCTGAATGTCGATGTCCGGGCGCAGGAAAAACAGTATAAAGTTGGTATTATTGGTTTCTATAACCTTGAAAACCTGTTTGATACAATAAATCAGCCGGATGTAAACGATGAGGAATTTACCCCAAACGGGTCGAATCTTTATACTCCTCAGGTCTACGTTGATAAATTGGGTAAACTGGAGGAGGTTTTAAGTCAGATCGGGACGGATATGAGTCCGGATGGTTTGTCAGTTTTTGGGGTTGCGGAGATCGAAAATGAGTCGGTTTTGATCGATCTGGTGAATCAGCCGAAGCTCCGTAATCGCAATTATAAAATCGTTCATTACAATAGTCCTGATTTACGGGGTATTGATGTGGGATTAATTTATAATCCGAAGTATTTTAAAGTAACCGGTTCGCAGTCGTTGAATGTTCCTTTGATGGGTGATGACGGCAAGCCTTATGCAACACGTGATGTACTCTATGTGCATGGTTTGTACGACGGAGAACCAATGCATTTCTTCGTAAACCACTGGCCGAGTCGTCGTGGAGGTGAAGAGGCTTCTGCTCCTTCCCGTAAACTGGCGGCTAGTGTGGCGAAAGCGAAAATTGATTCAATCATGAAGGCTGATCCGAATGCGAAGGTGGTGCTCATGGGCGATTTGAATGATGATCCGGTTAGTCCTTCTGTTGCGAAAGTTTTAGGCTCTAAGGGAGATAAAAGCAAGGTGAAACAGTCAGAACTTTACAATCCCTGGGTGAGCTACTATAAAGAGGGAATTGGTACTTTGGCATATAATGATGCCTGGAATCTCTTTGATCAGATCATCGTTTCGGAGGCTTATCTGCCGAAAGCACAAGATGGCTTCTTCCTGCACCAGGCCAATATCTTCAAGAAGGAGTTTATGCTGCAGAATTCCGGTCGTTATAAAGGATATCCTAAACGCACCTATGATTTTGGAGTGTATATGGGTGGTTACAGCGATCACTTTCCGACATATCTGGTGCTCCTGAAGGAGAAGAAATAACTGCTATCCATTACCGTTACCTTCTAACGTTGACCCCTTGCCGAAAAAACTGATTCTGGTCCGACACGGTAAATCCCTGTACGATGATTATATCCGTACCGATTCTGAACGTCACCTGGCCGGTAGAGGGTACAAGGATGCGGAGGATGCGGCTTTACATTGTAAAAAACAGGATGTACATCCCGGGTTACTGGTGAGCAGTCCTGCAATTCGGGCTTTCTCTACTGCTATGGTTTTTGCGAATGAGTATGGATACCCGGCAGATCAGATCCTGCTGAAGTCGGCTATTTACGAAGCCGGAGTTCCTCAATTGCTGTACGTGATCCGCGAATTGGCAGATGTGGAGGAAACAGTGTTCCTTTTCGGACATAATCCCGGTCTCACCGATCTGGTCAATTATCTTTGCGGACCTGTTTTATATCATCTCCCGACGTCTGGTGTTGCAGCACTCGATCTGCAGCTTGATCATTGGAATGATGCAGGTGAGAAATGTGCGAAACCATCGTTTTTATACTCCGGACACAAGCCTTTTTAACCAGATTGAATCATCCGAATGTGTGATTTTCAATGTTAAGTTTACATTAAGACACCTGAAAATCCAATCCTTTTGGCAACATTTGCAGTGTGAAATCTGCCAGTTAACAATTACTTAACATTGGCGTAAAACAACCCATATGGATAAAAAATATCGTAAGCAAATCGAACAGCAGTTAGCAATGAGCATGGCTTATCTTTTAAAACAATCGGATGAGAAGGCTGCTGCAAAGGTGGAGAAAGTTATTCGTTCTGCCGCAAAAGAGGTGGCAAAGAAATTTGTAAAACATAAATTGGCTGCAGTTGCTGAAGCAAAGAAAACAGCAGAAGCTGCCAGAAAGAAAGAAAGTGCGAAGGAGAAGAAGGCGGCAGGTAAAAAGCCGGTGAAAGCAAAAGCAGCTAAGAAGGTATCAGCAAAAAAAGCCTCTCCGAAAAAAGCAGCAAAGAAAAGAGCCGCTAAAAAGTAATTCCGATTTTTTATGAAGCAGGAGAATGTCTTACTGGTCAACCGCGATATCAGCTGGCTGGCCTTTAATGACCGTGTATTGCAGGAGGCGAATGATCC
>JAGOJO010000163.1 GCA_017995075.1 Bacteroidia bacterium
TTAAGCGTACAGGGTCACCAATTAGTTGTTCCGGTAGGTCGTTGGAGAGTTCAGTTTTTAACTGAATGTTTTTTTCTATTGTCTTTGGGATAAAACCTGCAACGGCTGTCTGAATAGTGTCACGTAACCCGAAGTTGATTTCTTCAAATACCATTTTGCCGGAGTCTATTTTTGATAGATCCAATATGTCGTTTACGATCACCAATAATGTGTCGGCAGATTTACGGATAAGTTCCAGGTATTTTTTCTGCTCGTTGTTTATAGATGTATTTAAAACAAATTGAGTTAGACTTATGATTCCATGGATCGGTGTGCGGATTTCATGACTCATATTCGCCAGGAATTGCTCTTTAACTTTAGCAGATTCTTCCTTGACTTCAATAGTGTTCATTAATTCTTCTTCATTTTTAATGAAGGAGGTAATGTCAATGGCTACACCCATCATTCCGCTGATGTTCTTCTGTTCGTCCTTAATAGGGATGTAGTTGACATCAAAGTGGTGACCGCTTACTTCGGTTTTGAAATTGGTTTCAAGTCCGTTGCATGCTTTGTTAAAGTCTTCAATTCGAATTGGCAGCTCATTGCTGAACTCTCGTAAGTTTTTCCCAATGACCGTTTCCGGTTTTAAGGAAAGGTTAGAGGCAGCTTTTCCTCTGAAAAGGGTTATTTCTCCTTGTTTGTCTATGTTGAATAGTACAATAGGGGAGCGGGCAATGATGTTTTTTAACTTTAGCTCGGATTCAAGCAATGCGGCTTCTGCTCTTTCAGCAATTTCTCTTGCTTCTTTTAGCTTCAAAACATAGCGTAGGCTTTTTCCAATAGATGCCGGTGTAATTTGACTTTTGGTTAGAAAGTCAGATGCGCCCATTTTCATGCATTCTACGGCCATATGAACATCTTCCTGGCTGGTAACCATGATGATGTTTCCGTTGTTTTTCTTTTCACTGTAGTATCGTAGGAAGTCGGCACCGTTTTTATTTGGGAAATAGTAGTCCAGAAAGATACAGTCAAAAGTTGATCTCCCATTCACCGCTATAGCATCATCAATTGATCTTGATACAGTTATTTCTGTATCAAATCCGGATTGTATTAAAGCATTTACCAGTAATGCAATATCTGGTTCATGATCTTCAATGATCTGGATTTTTAACTTTTTTGTGTTTACGTAATTTGACATTATATCTTTCTTAATACTTTATTAATGTAATTGGTTCTCTGGTTGCTCACATAACTTCCAATAGCTGTTAAGAATGCAAACAGCATTTACAAATTTTTCAAAGGAGAGCGGTTTTAAGATATACCCGGCAACATTCAGGCTGTACGCCTCAATTTTATCCTGATCATCGTTAGAGGTGGTCATGACAAAAACACTGATTGAACGCAGCTCAGGATCATGCCTTAGTTCCCGGAGAAACTCAAGCCCGTTCATTTTTGGCATGTTTATGTCTAACAGGATAATCCGCGGCATGGGGTTTAGCTTTGGTTTACCATTGGTGCCTCGAAGCATGTTTAAAGCTTCTACACCGTTGAAAGCAATATGAAGAGGATTTGTGATGTTGTTTTTTTTGAACGCACGTTGGACGTTCATCACATCGACACTGTCATCTTCAATGAGGAGAATGTTTAACAGTTTATCTTCCATTGTTATTTATTACTAGTTTGTTTTCTGCAATTATGTGAGTGGGCCAGGTGAAGGTGAATCGGGTTCCGGTATGGAGTTTGGAGTCGACCCAGATTTTTCCGCCTTGTTCTTCTACAATCTTTTTTACAATGGATAGCCCTATGCCCGTGCTTTCAACCTGGTCTCTTGTGGAGAGGGTTTGAAAGAGGATGAATATTTTCTGATGATATTCCTCTTCGATGCCGGGACCATTGTCTTCAATTGAAAACTGACAGCAGTTGTCTAGTTGTATGCATCCGATCTTGATTACACCTTTAGGTTTGTCAATGTATTTTATGGCATTGCTGATTAGATTACCTAAAACCTGATGAAGTCGGATCGTGTCTGTTTCTATAGTTGGCCATTCTCCATCAAGCTCCACTTTAATATTGGGTGGTGGGTTGAGGAATTCCACTAATTCGGTGATATAGTTGGCCGTATTTATTACCTGAGTTTCTCCTTTGATTTTCCCGGCTTTTGTATAGGCCAGAATTCCATGGATGAGATTCTCCATTCGCATAACTCTTCCGCGAAGGAGTTGTAGGTTCTTTTGAGTGTCAGCTGATATTTTACCTTCAGAATCTTCTTCGATCCATTCTGCCAGACTTGCAATGGCACGTAAGGGTGCTTTTAGGTCATGAGAAACTACATATGCGAATTGATCTAAATCTTTATTGATCTTTTCAAGATTGCGCAGATTCTTTTTTAATTGTTCTTCTGCGATTTTCCGCTTAGCACTTTCTTTTTTTATGATATCTGAAATCGATAGAATGTTTAACTGGATATCATCGTTGCTGTTTATATCGAGCTTAAGAAGGTTTAATGTTTCTATGAGTTTTTGTAGCGCTCGTCGATGTTCATCTGTTTCGCGTGATAGTTTTGCATTCAACTCACGCATCTCTTCTGAACTTACAGCCATGGAGCGTTCTATGAGCTCCCTGTCACGTTCATAATGATTATAGCTGTCACGCACGGCATCAATGAACGACTTTATTTTAGGGTCGTTGGCCATTTCGCCGAGGTGTTTATTTACTTGTCTTTCGAGGAGCTTGCTCATATTTTACTTTTCACTCATGGTGGTAATCGTCATGGTCTGGTTATGTAACTCGCAGTTCATATACCCTTTGTTAGGTGAGATTTCACCATAGGAATAAAATCCTGTTATGGCGGTTGTTTTACCCAGGATGTCTCTGATGACTTCTACTTCTTCTTCAATTCGTTGGTTGAGTACCAGTTTGCGTCCAACGCAGCTGATGAGAATTGCCAAATCTGGCTTTTCCAGTTTTTGGAGTGAGTTCATAGCAGCATTCGATGCTCCTTCAATAAGGCGGTCGAAGTTTGCTTTCATTAATCTTGCATAGGATCCTACCGGAATGTTGCCGGCGAAGGTGAGACTTTGGTCATCTTCATTAATAGACAAGATGGTGCGTACTACTGATTCATCACTGTCATTCAATTTTACACTTAAAGGGAAGAGGAGCGCACTTCCTGGTAATTCATCAGAATATTCACCTAAATACTTTTTATATACGCTTAAGGCAGGTTGGCCATCAAGTTCGAATAGTACATTGGCCGATGATTTGGTGACTAACCTTTCTGGGCCAAATGGATCCCAACCACCCATACTTCCATGTGATACGGTGAGATTGTTTCCGTAAAATCCTACGGCGATGATTTTTCCTTCAGTTGGCTGTTCGTTAAGTCCTACCAATGTTTTTTGAAATCGACTTCCGTCTCCTGCTAATCCTCCTGTTACTACTACGTTTTTCGGTAGTGAGCTTTGTAAACCGGTTACAAGGTCACTTCCGTTGACCATCTGTCCATCGGAAATTACAAGTATGTTGGATAATCCTTCATGTGGGAATTTGTCGGATATGATTTTTCCGGCTTCCATGCTATTGCTGAAGTCTCCAATGTTGATGGATTGTGAGGTGAATTTCGTCTTGTCAAATCGAATGGCCGTTAATGAAATCGTATCATCATTCACCTGGGTGTCGATGATTTCTCCGGAGGTGGAGTTCATTAGGATTTCAGCCTTGGGATACTGGTTCCGGATTTCTTCATAAAATCCAGGACTGGAAAGTAAAATTCGACTTCCGAAAACAATGACCAATTGATATACGCTTGAATCGTTAATATCGCTTCTGAGCGTTTCCCAGGTTCTTTCCGGGGTCGATTTTTTTTGTTGGATTTGCATAAGACTGATTTTTAGCTTCGTGTTTTTACTTTAAACACGGGTGCTTTGTTACAGCCTTAACGCCAATGAATCCTCTCTTTCGATGTAATTAA
>JAGOJO010000011.1:0-2230 GCA_017995075.1 Bacteroidia bacterium
CCAAATACGATTCATGATTTTTATGGTTTTCCGCAAGAGCTCTTCGATGCGAGATACCCGGCTCCCGGAGCACCGGAAGTGGCGAAGGAAACCATTGCTATGGTTACTAAAACCAATATTGAGGCGAGTCAGGAATGGGGCCTCGATCATGGTTGCTGGTCGGTGTTGTTGCCCATGTTTCCAAAGGCCGATATTCCGGTGTATCAGCTCAGCCTCGACCTGAATAAACCACCCCAATGGCATTATGAAATGGCAATGCAGCTGAAGGGTCTCCGTGAGAAAGGAGTGCTGATTGTAGGAAGTGGAAACATCGTACATAACCTCGGGCGCATGCAGTGGAATAACAATGCCTTCGACTGGGCTATTGAGTTTGATACATGGTCGAAGCAGCGAATCGAAGCAGGCGATCATCAGGCGCTCATCAACTACCAGGCGAAAGGCAAAATCGCCGATCTTTCTATTCCTACCAACGAACATTATCTCCCGCTACTTTATGCAGTTGCCTTGCAGGATAAAACAGATAATCTGCGCTTTTTCAACGAGAAAACAATGATGGGATCTATCTCCATGCGCTCCTTGATTTTATCCTCACACTAAACCATGTTTCCTGTCGTTTGAAGGATAATTTAACGGAGTTGACGGTAACAGGAGCTAATTCTTGGTAAAAAACCTTCCTAAAGCTGTCGGGCTGCCGTGAAAATATTTAATTTCGTCGGTCTATGGGCAAACAGCAGGGCAGCAACGCTTCCTTTCGTAAATACGTAAAATATATCTGGGTGCTGATTTTCGCGCCGGTGGTCTTTGTTTTTGCGATGGTCGGTCTTACCGCTTTGGGAGTATTTGGCGAATTGCCAACGTTTGAAGAACTCGAAAATCCAAATAGTAGTCTGGCCAGTGAAGTGTACTCATCCGACATGAAAACGCTCGGCAAGTATTATATCCAGAACAGGGTCAATGTGCATTACAAAGACCTCTCTCCGCACCTGGTAAATGCCTTGAAGGCGACCGAGGATGTGCGTTTTGAAGAGCATAGCGGCGTTGATATTAAAGGTTTGATGCGTGTTTTTGTGCGTACCATTATTCTCCAGCAGGATGCAGGTGGAGGAAGTACGATCTCTCAGCAGTTGGCGAAAAATCTTTTCCCTCGTGAGGAGATGAGTAAAATAGGTTTGGTTTTTCGGAAGCTCAAAGAGTGGATCATCGCTGTGAAGCTCGAACGGAACTATACTAAACAAGAGATCCTTGCAATGTATCTGAACACAGTGGAGTTTGGGAACAATGCATTCGGAATAAAATCAGCAGCCACTACTTATTTCAATAAACAGCCTTCCGAGTTAAAAATGGAGGAAGCAGCTTTGTTAATCGGAATGCTTCAGGCACCATCGCGCTATAATCCCGTGAGGAATGTAGAGAGTGCGACCTTCCGAAGAAATACTGTGATCGGACAGCTTGAGAAGTATACATTCATTACCGAAGTACAGAAAGATTCATTGCTGAAGCTTCCGATAAAACTCAACTTCCGGCAGGAAAGTCATACGGAAGGACTGGCGCAGTATTTCCGCGAGATGTTACGTCAGGAATTGCTGAAGTGGTGTAAGGAACATAAGAAGGCGGATGGTACTCCGTATAATCTTTATCGCGATGGATTGCGCATCTATACTACCGTCGATACGCGCATGCAACGGTATGCCGAAGAAGCAGTAAAGGAACACATGACCGATTTACAGAAGTCATTTTATGATCACTGGAAGGGTAGAGTAGCATGGGCAGATCAACCGCAGATCATCGAAGAGACGATGAAGCGGAGTGAACGTTATCTGCGTTTGCAAAAAGAAGGGAAGTCAGATTCGGAGATAAAAAAGATCTTCGATAAAAAAGTCGAGATGAAAGTTTTTTCATGGAAGGGAGAGAAGGATACATTGATGTCGCCGCTCGATTCGATTCGTTACTATAAGATGTTTTACCAGACAGGATTCATGTCGATGGAACCACAAACAGGTTACGTGCGGGCATGGGTTGGAGGAAACGATTACAAGTATTTTCAGTATGATCACGTGAAGGAAGGGAAGCGTCAGGTGGGATCAACATTCAAGCCATTCCTCTATACATTGGCGATGCAGGAAGGGTATTCACCTTGTTACGAAGTTCCCAATGTTCCTGTAACCATCATCGACAAAGCAGGAGTTCCCTGGACACCATCGAATTCAGATGGTAAATACGGCGGAATGCT
>JAGOJO010000011.1:2330-55028 GCA_017995075.1 Bacteroidia bacterium
CCTATCTGGGGACTTTATATGAAGAAAGTTTATGCAGATCCTTCTCTCAATTATTCAAAAGGTGGATTTGAGCCGCCCGAAAAACCACTGGGAGTAGAACTGGATTGTTCGAAGTATAAGAGTCCGGTAAACCAACAAAACGGTGGTGATGATTTTGATATTGGAATGACGCCCTGATACCTGCGAATGAAAACGTCACTCTCTTCTTTTCGTAGTGCCGGTGCCGTTTATGTTTATACAACTCTTTTTGTGAGTGTATTAATGGCTGTGTTCATGCCGGAAGTTGTTTTCGAAGGCGATGTACATTGGTGGAAGGTATGGGCAACATTTATTGCTGAGCACGGACTCGCTGCCGCCTACACGAGTCCTGATCTCAATTATCAGCCCGGATTACTGTACGTACTAAAGATCTACGAATGGCTATGTGACGGCAAAATTGAAACATCCATCGTATTGCTCAAGCAATTGTTTTTTGTTTTTGATGTTGCTGCTGTGATAATAGCAGGATTCTTATTGATACGATTTCAGCAATCACCCTATTGGTCGTGGTTGATCTTGTTGAATCCCGGATTTTTATACAATACGTTTTTATGGGGACAGTGCGATAGTATCTATATGCTGTTTTGCCTCCTCACGATACTCTGCCTTGTACTCGACAAACCTTATCTTGCCATCAGCTTTTTTTCTGCAGCATTGCTCTCCAAACCACAAGCAATATTTATGGGGCCTTTGCTTCTCTTAATTTATTGGTCGTGGTGGAAGGAACAGCCCATACGCTGGGTAAAATCGGTGTTGGTATTTGCAGGTTCATTGTGCTTTGTTTCGCTTCCCTTCATTCTCCATGGTGATGGTGACAAACTCATCAGCCTCACGCTTGGAGCAGTTGACAGACTCCCTTCCATCAGCATGCACGCCTACAACATCTGGTATCTGCTTATTCCCGGGAAAGATCTGGTATGGGAGCCGGACAACAAGGTGTTTCTTTTCCTCACACTTCGCAATTGGGGACTCATCCTGTTTACCATCGCCATGATTTTTACCTTACGCCCCTTATTACCTCTTTTTAAAAAATCAACGATCGGTCATGGAAGTTATCCCCGGCAAATGACCAGTCACCTTTTTCTCGCCTTCGCACTCGTCAATATGGTTTTCTTCTTTTTCAATACTCAGATGCATGAACGGTATATCCACACCGCCATTCTTTTTGTTGGCATTTATGCGATATTGGAAAAAGACCTCATTCCCTTTATTGTGCTTTCTATCGCCTATTTCCTTAACCTCGACCACCTGATGCATCATGTACGCTTCCCGGATGCTGTATACCACGCTATACTGCCCTATAATCCCCTCTTTATCGCCTTGTTATATCTTTTTGTCATGGTCTGGTCGTGGAAAGTGCTTTACCGGCACCAATGGACCATCACTGAAACCCCTTAAGTCCCGCCGAATCCCTGTTTTTTAATAATTTTACAACATCATTTAAATCACACAATGAATAAAGTAGTCAGTGGAGCCGAAGCGGCCATCAGCGATATACAAGACGGAGCAGTCATCATGTTAGGAGGATTCGGATTATGTGGAATTCCTGAAAACTGCATCACCGCACTCGTAAAAAAGGGTGTAAAAGATCTCACCTGTATCTCCAACAATGCAGGCGTTGATGATTTTGGAATCGGATTAATGCTCAAAACGCGACAGGTAAAAAAAATGATCTCTTCCTATGTAGGAGAAAATGCCGAGTTCGAACGTCAGCTACTTAGCGGAGAGTTGGAAGTGGATTTAATACCACAAGGCACACTGGCCACCCGTTGCATGGCAGCAGCATATGGAATGCCCGCCGTATGGGTACGCGCAGGAGTCGGCACCGAAATCGCCAATGGAAAAGAGGTTCGTAATTTCAACGGAATCGATTATCTCCTCGAATATGCATTTGAAGCAGAATTCTCCATCGTGAAAGCCTGGAAAGGAGACACACACGGGAATCTGATCTTCCGCAAAACAACCCGAAACTTCAACATGCCAATGGCCATGGGAGGAAAGATCACCATTGCAGAAGTAGAGGAACTCGTTCCCGCCGGACAACTCGATCCTGATGCCATACATGTTCCTGGTATTTATGTCCATCGCATCTTCCAGGGCAATAACTACGAGAAGCGTATCGAACAACGAACTGTACGTGCAAAATCTTAAGAAATCATAGCCTTCATAATTAATCAGTGGCCCATAGTAAATATAAAACGTACCGAAATGCTTGACAAGAACGGAATAGCGAAACGAATCGCAAAGGAAGTAAGAGACGGTTATTACGTTAACCTCGGAATCGGAATACCAACCCTTGTTGCAAATTATATTCCCCAGGGAGTGAATGTAACATTACAATCTGAAAACGGAATGTTGGGAATGGGCCCATTTCCATTCGAAGGAGATGAAGATCCGGATCTCATCAACGCAGGGAAACAAACGATAACCGAAGTACCTGGAACGGCCTATTTTGATTCCGCATTAAGCTTTGGTATGATCAGAGCAGGCAAAGTAGATCTTACGATTTTAGGAGCAATGGAAGTAAGTGAAGAAGGAGATATTGCCAACTGGAAGATACCCGGAAAGATGGTAAAGGGAATGGGCGGAGCGATGGATTTAGTTGCAGCAGCAAAAAACATCATCGTAGCCATGCAACATGTCAATAAAGCAGGAGAAAGTAAACTGCTTCCCGCTTGTTCATTGCCATTAACCGGAGTAAAGTGTGTCAAGAAGATTGTGACTGAGCTGGCAGTACTTGAAGTTGTACCGGGCAAAGGCTTTGTGCTGCTTGAGCGTGCTCCTGGTGTAACGGTAGAGGATATCCGAAAAGCCACTGCGGGCAAACTGGTGATAGAAGGGGAGATACCTGAAATGAAACTTGATTAACATGTTGGGTGCAGGATCTGTATTTGAGAAACTGAGGACCTGGCACCTCTTGTTGATTCTTGCTTTGCTCTATGGGATATTGGGCATCTATAATATTCTTCCATTACGTCCACAGTCAGTACACCAATGGGCACAATGTGATCGTGCAAGTGTAGCCTGGAACTATTATAAAGGGTATGCTGATTTTTTTCATCCAAGGGTAAATAATACAGATAATGGAACCGGCATCACCGGGCTTGAGTTTCCGATAGTGCAATATTTTGTATCGATATTGTATCGTCTTTTCGGCTTTCATGAATGGCTTTACCGGCTTACCACCTTGGTAGTGTTTACCTTTGGAGCAATCTCTGTCTTCAGACTGGCAAATTATTTTTTAAAAGACGGATTACACTCTTTGCTGATAATGGTATTGTATGTATGTTCACCATTGTTGACATTTTATTCGTGTAGTTTTTTGCCGGATATCTATAGTTTGAGTTTTGCAATGATATCATGGGCTGGTTTGTTAAGAATCAAGGATTACTATAATACTTCAAATGTATTAAGATGGTTCCTTCCCATCATGATATCCTGCCTGATAAAACCAAACTCACTTATTCATCTTCCTGTTATGTGGTTGTTTCAATACAGAGAAGGGATCTGGGAAAAGAAAAAATGGATAAAACTGGGAAGTTGTTACTTTTTAGTCGTGGTTTCTACCTTCAGTTGGTATTATTACGCATCCTGGTTAAGTAGGTCAGTGCAATCAGAAGTGTTTTTATTGCATCTGCGTCCACCTGGCAGCTGGCAGGAAGTAAAAGATGTTTGGGAAAGAGTGCGTCTGGACTGGTTAGAAAGAGTTTATCATCCATTGATTCTGGCATCTATTTTATTAGCTGGTTTGATTTTTATCATTATGGATCGCCCATTGAGGAATAAATTTGCAGCTTACACCTTCGTCATGTTCTTAGGAACCTGTGCATTTCTTTATGTAATGTTTTTACAACTGGCATATCATGATTATTATTTTATTACAATGTTCCCTTCATTAGTGTTTCTGCTAATATTTATTTTCTATAGTATAAATAATCGTTTGGATGCGCGTTGGAAATTACTTTTTACAGGCTTACTTGGGTGTCTACTGGCGGTTCAATTTTACTTTGCTAAATCACATGTACGTTATGCTCATAAAAGAGGTAGTTGGATGTATGGTTCATTACAAAATGATTTATATTTTGATTCAGATTATTTTTTAGTACCTTCAGGTATTAAACCGGAAGATCAAATTATTTGTATTTATGATCACTCACCAAATATCTCTTTGTACCTGATGGGAAGAAAGGGAGTAACTATACCATGCAGGAATGTGCCGGAAACATTGAATGGATATTTGAACACTGGGAGGTTTAAATATGTGATATACAATCGGTTTAGTGGTGTGGAGGGATTTGCATTCCGGTCTGAAGATTACCCATTGGACCATGTATTAGATACAAATGGCATTCATGTTTTTAAATTATCTTCGTCCTTTCATCCAAGTGGCGTTCAAGTCTCCCTATCCCCATGGAATTAAGTATCATCATTCCCATTTATAATGAAGAGGGTAACTTAAATTTACTCTATGAACGTATATCCAAGGTCGCAGCAAGTATTACGAACGATTATGAGTTGATCTTTATTAACGACGGGAGTAGAGATAACTCACTTCAAATGATTGTCTCGATGGCTGTTAGTGATCAACATGTACGATACATTAATTTCTCCCGGAATTTCGGTCATCAGATTGCGGTTACAGCGGGTATTGACCATTGCAGTGGCGAAGCTGTGGCAATAATTGATGCAGACCTTCAGGATCCCCCTGAACTGATTGTTGAATTGTATAACAAGATGAAAGAGGGGTATCAGGTTGTTTATGCCCGCAGGAGAAGCCGTTCAGGAGAGAGTTTCATGAAGAAGTTTACGGCTAAAATGTTTTATCGTATTCTTGCGAAAATTACTTCTATTAAAATTCCGGTTGATACAGGTGATTTCAGAATCATGCATCGAAAGATTATCGATGTGCTTAAACAAATGCCTGAACAGCAGAAATATCTTCGTGGTCAAATAGCATGGGCTGGATTCAAACAAACTTATATACTTTACGACCGTGATGAACGCCATGCAGGTTCAACAGGATATACCTACAAAAAAATGATTCGTTTTGCTTTAGACGGCATAACCGGATTCTCGAATCTTCCATTAAAGTTTGCAACTATTGCAGGATTTATTGTAAGTGGTGTTACGTTTCTTGTGAGTTTATATGCATTGTATGCCCGCTTCATTGCTAAAGATTATGTGCCCGGCTGGACCTCGTTGATTTTGGCTGTATTGTTTATTGGTGGTGTACAGTTAATATCGATCGGTATTATAGGAGAATATATGAGCAGGATGAGTGCCAATGTACGGAATCGTCCATTGTATATAGTGGATGAGAAAAACTTGATTGAGAAAAATGAAATTGCAAGATAGTTTTCTTGAATTGACTCATCGATTTTATGCGATGTATGAGAAACTAATGAGTAATCGTTTTTCTTTTTTTATTCTCCCGTTTGGCGTGGTTTTGTTTTACTTTCTTTTTCTTTTATCAGGAAAGATTCCTAATCCGGATGAAATTAATTTAATTATGTATGACGCCGGATGGTATGATAGCATTGCCAAAAGCGGATATGTTTTTAAATTTCAAGAACAATGTAATCTTGCTTTTTTTCCTTTATTTCCAATGACATGGCGATTTCTCAGTCTTAATCCTGTTACAGTTTCGATATTAAACGGAGGCGTTATTTTGCTTACGTTGTGGTTGATGATGAGAGGACTTCATTTAACATTCGATGAGATATTACGGTATTTTGTCTCGCCATCGTTGATTTTTTGTTTTTTACCATTTTCTGAATCATTCTTTTATTTTTCATCAGCTTTAATTATAATTGGTTTGTATAGAAACTCAAATGGATTGCTTTTTTTAGGTGTATTATTAGCTGGTTTAAGCCGTTCCGTATCAGTGTTTATTATACCTATGATATTTTTTGCTTTTTTACCATCCTTTATTGACCGGGACAAACGAGTAGGTGCATTTAGGAATTTCCTGTTATTGGTTTTTTCTGCATTATTTTCGTTACTGCTTGTTGGTATCTGGCAATATATCTATACAAAAAGGTGGTTTGAATTTTTAACTGTACAGAAGTATTGGAATAAAAACTGGCAAATTCCGGAAATGCCCTTGACAACATGGGGCTTTGAAGAAATGGTATGGCTGGATGGAACTGCATTACTATTAACATTGCTGGCTTTTCTGGTTTCCATTCTTTGTTTCTACAGAATAGTAAGAAATGTGCAATCATCAGTCTTTCATCCCGGCTTTTTGTTTTCTATTGCTTATTTGTCTATAATTGGTTTAGCTACTCTATTTTATAGTAATACTTCACAGAACACCTCTGTGTTAAGTATTAACCGATATGTATTTGCCACACCTTTTGCAGGATATTTTTTAATGGGACTAAGAGGTTTTGAGTTTAGTTTAAAAACCAAGGTGATCATTGTTGCATTTTTATCATTTACAATTATGGTCGCTTTTGGAATTTTTAGCTCCGAGTTGGAATCAATGAAGGGAATGATGTATTTTTTGATATATATTATTTTTTACTTTATTGGAATTCAATTCAAAGAAATCCCCTCCTTAGTTATTTTACCAATAAATTTGTATCTTCTTTATCTCCTTTTAGGAAGGTACATGATGGGTTATTGGATTGGATAATTCTTATGCTTATTTGGCAATCACTAAAATCCTGTATATTTGAACTATGAAAACCTTAAAACTTGTTTGCGTACTTCTGGCAGGAACATTATTGAATTCATGTAGTTTCTTTGAAGATAAAGGAATTGCCTCCTATATGAGTGATATGGAGACACAGTATGTCTGGACTGATACTCCTTCTCCTAATTTGTTGGTAAATGATATGGCATATTCGGGGACAATGGTTTGCCGAATTGATGCAGCAAATGCATACTCTCCAACGTTTAATTTAAAAGTGAAAGAGTGTGCAAATGGAGTTGTTCCTACAGTGGTTAAGGTTGGTGCCTGGTTAAAATGTACAAGCAATGAAGCTAAGCCTACTTTAGTTGTAGAAGTTAGAGATGAAAACAAAAACCCTCTAACATGGATGGGAGAGAACTTTACCGGGCCAAAGCTGATTTTAAATGAGTGGAGTTATTATGAACATGAGTTTAAATTGTCTTCGGATTATATGAAAGAGAATAACTACCTCCGCATTTATTGTACAAACGATAGAACACAAGCTGTACTATGTGATGACTTGTCAGTAGTTTTTTATTAAATAAACGTGATGCATTTGTATAAAATGAATCATATATAATGGTTTTCAGTAGCTTAATATTCCTTTTTTTATTTTTACCAGTAACGCTTGCAGTATATTACCTGCTAAAGGGTAGATTAAGAAATTTTTGGATCGTATTTGTAAGTATCTTTTTTTATTCGTGGGGTGCACCAAAGTATATATTTGTGGTCTTGCTTGCAATGGGTATTGATTTTCTCATTGCCAAGTGGATTCATAAAGCAAAAGGAGTATCTAAGAAATGGGTTTTGTTCTTTGGGGTGAGTATTAATGTTGCAGCTTTACTATATTTTAAATATTTTAACTTTTTTATTGATAATATGAATACAATATTAGGTTATTCTGGTTACAGTGCTATTTGTATTGCAAAGGTGGCATTGCCAATTGGTATCTCCTTTTTTACATTTCATGAAATTAGTTATTTGGTTGATGTATATAGGGCCAAAAAAATGCCTTTCCGGAATATTTCTGATTATGCACTTTATATTTTATTTTTCCCACAACTGGTGGCAGGTCCAATTATTCGGTTTAATGAGATTTCTGAACAGATTGCAGATTACTCTCGTTCCGTTTCAATAGATGATAAGTTATTTGGTTTTATCAGATTTGTTATTGGCTTGTCTAAAAAAGTTCTTATTGCAAATGTTTGTGGCGCTTATGCTGATGAAGTGTTTGCATTGGAATCAAATTTTATCTCAACATCTACAGCATGGATTGGCGCTTTGGCTTATACAATGCAGATATATTTCGATTTCTCTGGATATTCCGACATGGCAATCGGAATTGCAAGAATGCTTGGTTTTATATTCCCGGAGAATTTTAATGCTCCTTATATTTCTGGAAGTATAACTGAATTTTGGAGACGATGGCATATTTCATTAAGCCGCTGGATCCGCGATTATCTTTATATTGCATTAGGTGGTAATAAGGTCTCTCCCGCTCGTATGTATTTCAATTTAATTTTATGTTTCTTAGTTTCAGGTTTCTGGCATGGTGCAGAATGGACTTTTATTCTTTGGGGCGCATACCATGGTTTGTTTTTAATATTGGATAAATTGTTTCTTTTGAAGTTGTTTTCGGGCTTTGGAAAAATCCCATCAGTATTAATTACTTTTATTTTAACAATATTTGGATGGGTGATCTTTCGTTCATCAAGTTTTGATTTTGCAATTGATTTTATTGGTAAAATGTTTGTTCCTGTAATCGGAATGAATAAAATAGCCATGACCACTGAGTTTATATATACACTGTCTTTCGCATCCTTATTGGTTTTCTTGCCATTAACTAAAAACGGAAACCTTTTAATGGAAAAAGTTTATTCCGATAACTGGAGCGGTTTAAAACTTTTTACATTCGTATTATTTATTTTCTTTCTCTTTTTTTTATGCGTAGGTTCAATTTCAATTACAGGGTTTAATCCGTTTATTTATTTCAGATTTTAACAATGAAAAAAATGAAACAACTACTCTTTACTTTTGCAATAACCATATTGTTCTTGCCAATTTTCTTGTTTAATATTGATTGTAATTCGTTGGTTCGACCATTGGATGGTACTATCGAAGAGGTGTCCAAACCAGCCTATTCAAAAAGATTATGGTTTAATGGGATATATCAGGAGCAACTTGAAAAGTACGTCCAATCCAGTTTGCCGGGGCGAGATTTTTTTGTTAGATTAGTTAATAGCTGGCGATACATTCTTTTTCATCAAACTAATGTTAAAAATGTTCTCGTTGGAAAAAGCGATGTGCTCTATCAGGATTTCTATGTTGACGCCTTGTTAGGAAGAGATTTGGTGGACCGCAAGAAAATTATTGAAGATGTCAGGAAGTTTAAAGTTATACAGGATAGTTTATTGCAAAATGGTAAATTGTTCTTGCTTGTAATTGCACCTGGGAAACCATCTGTTTATCCTGAATTTTTACCTGATAGTTTCTTTTTAGATAATATCACTCAAAGTAATTATTCGATGTATGTTAATGAGTTAAAATCAAAAGGTTGTTTTTTTATTGACGCAAGAAATTGGTTTATAGAATTAAAGTCCAATAGCAAGTATCCTTTGTTCCCGAAAAATGGTACACATTGGAGTGGACATACTGTTCCGGTGTTGATGGACAGCATTGCAAGGTTTGTTGAAGCTAAGGTGAATTTTGAATTGGACGATTTCAACATCAGTCCTGGAGTGATTGAGAACAGTGATTTCCGTTTCACTGATAACGATATTGGGAAAACATTGAATCTTTTGCATGAACCTTCACAATGGAGTTTAACTTATCCTTTGGTAAAATTTGAAACCACCGGGAATAAAAAACCTCAATTGTTATCAATTGGAGATAGTTTCAATCAAAGCTTTTGGGGTTTCTATCCATTCTTTAAAATGTTGTTTGGGGTAAATACTCAGCAATGGTATTACAATAAGTTAATTGCCTACCCGGATGATTTGGAAAGGAAAATGATTGAGGTTAAAAAGTTGGACATCTATTCCGAAGTAATGTCGAGAGATATTATATTAATCGTAAGCACTGAGCAGAATTTGAATAATTTTTGTTTTGAATTTACCGACCAGTTTTATCCTTACGCTGAGTTTGGGCTTCAGCGCTTCGGTAATAGGAAAGACGAGTACATTTTTAAAATTAAAAGCGACTCTAGTTGGATGAATCAGGTTCGTCTGAAAGCTACAACCGCTGGTATTCCTTTAGATACTATGATTCAATTAGATGCGAATTGGATGGTGTTGAACGCTAAATAGTTGTTTGATTTTTCGTCAAGTGTTTAATTGGCTTTTATTCAATTTGTTAGTTAACATATTTTGCTTTTTGTAAAGTTAAAGGTGGAAAATAGTGTTGGTAAGAAGCGTATATTTGCCATCCACTTATGAATGTTGCAGATTTTTTTAACCTGTTTGTTAGTGAATTGAAGACGATGGAGTCATTGTGGTCTTACTATAAATACCACACCGACCCCGCCAGTCTTCAGTTTCGGAAAGCCTATTTCTGCCAACGATTGGAGTATATTCAGCAACATATCACTAAACCGGGATCCCTGACATGGGACGTCGGTTGCGGATACGGAACGACAGCACTTTTTTTGGCACTCAACGGCTACAAGATTCACGGTACTACACTGGAATTTTACTATAAAGTAATCCCAGAACGCGTGAAGTATTGGTCTCAGTTTGGAGATGTTTCCGGATTTACATTCGATTATGAGGATATTTTTGAACCTGCTGTTTCCCATCGGGAGTATGATTATATCATCGTGCAGGATACTCTTCATCATCTCGAGCCATTGCCACAGGCTTTGTCTATATTGAAGGATCACTTAAAACCTTCCGGTGAAATGGTGATCATTGAAGAGAACGGAAATAATATTATTCAGTCAGCTAAATTGTATAAGCAACGCGGAAATAAACGGGTAATTGATTTTTACGATGAGCGGCTGAAGAAAACCATTCTTTTAGGGAATGAAAATATCCGGTCGCTGGCAACATGGCGTAAAGAGTTCGAGGCACGCGGGTTGTCGATCCCTCAGGAAAGCGTTCAGTATGTTCGGGCATATCCTCCGTTTCTCTTCAATAAATACGGCTATAAGGAGGCGATTGAAAAGGAACAGCGCCTGTGGAAGAAGAGCAGTTTAATGCGGGAGTATTTCTTCTTCGGAATTAACTTTACTGCACGACATACGTAGGTCGTTCCCAAAGAAACTGTATTTTCGCAGAGATGTCTCGCGGTAAATTATCCATTATTGTTCCCTGCTATAACGAAGAGCGAAGTATCCGTTTGATGCTCGATCGTTTGTTTAATGCAACACTACCGGATGGAGTTGCCCGCGAAGTGATTATTGTAAATGATTGCTCATCGGATGGAAGTGTGGGTGTGATTGAAGATTATATTAAATCTAACCCCGTATTTGATATTCGACTTTTTCATCACTCTACGAATAGTGGAAAAGGTGCTGCATTACATACCGGAATATCAAAATCAAATGGTGATTTCGTGATTGTTCAGGATGCAGATCTTGAGTATGACCCTGAGGAGTTTAAAATCCTACTTCAACCTATGCTTGATGGTTTTGCAGATGTTGTTTATGGCTCTCGCTTTACCGGTGGACGTCCGCACAGGATTCTGTTCTTCTGGCATACAATCGGCAATAAATTCCTTACTTTTCTTTCCAATATGTTCACTAATCTGAACCTTACCGATATGGAGACTTGCTATAAGTTGTTCAGAAGGGAAATTATTCAAGCGCTGCAGCTGCAGGAGAAACGATTTGGCTTTGAACCTGAAGTAACGGCGAAAGTTGCTAAGGTGCCGAATGTGCGCATCTACGAAGTGGGTATATCCTATTATGGCCGTACGTACGCTGAGGGCAAAAAGATTAACTGGAAAGATGGCTTCAGGGCGATTTATTGTATTCTCCGTTACAATCTTTTTCGGTAGTCTTATTGTTTGATCCCGGTGATGGTTGTTGTTCCATACCCGCCTAATCCGCCAGAACGGAAATAGATGATGGCGGTATCATTACTAAAGCTAAAGCTGCGAATGGTCGGTCCTGGCACCTGCAGCTCGTAACAGTATAAGTTAGAATCTACTTTAAATAAGTAACCATCTGCAATAATTGTACTGTCAGAGGTGCTGTCCTTAGCGATAGTAAATGTCCAGGCATAGGTGGTGTCGTATACATTCGGTGGCATACCCATTATCCATGTATAGTTGTTCTTGGTTCCGATGTAATTCCCAACTACAACATCTCTGTAGTCGACTGGTGTTGCCGGAGTCGGTGTATCGTCGTTATCTTCCTTTTTGCAGGCAAAGAAAGTGGCAATAAGAAGGGAGTAAAAAAGGAGTCTTTTCATTGTTAAGGTAGTTTAGGTTGTATAAAATTACTCAATCTGGCTTAATATTGCAACATAAATGGGAAATTTTACATTCAAAGAACACGACGAAGAAGGTCTGCATACTCTGGAAGCCATCCAGGATGCAAGGAGTTTTAATGGATGGATGTATGAGGAAGTGGTGCCTTATTTGTCAGGAAATATACTCGAGGTAGGTAGTGGAATCGGAAATATATCTTCCTTCTTCATTGAAAGAAAATCAGAAATTACCCTTAGCGATATTCGCGAGAATTACTGCCATGCGCTCGAAGTAAAATTCCCCGGACAAAACGTCATAAAACTCGATCTGGTACATCCCGATTTTATGAATGTCTATCAGGCATACCTCGGAAAATTCGATAGTATTTTTGCTTTGAATGTGATTGAGCATATCGAAGACGACGTGCTGGCATTGCGGCATATTTTCCAGCTCCTGAAACCGGGCGGAAAAGTATTGATCCTTGTTCCGGCCGGACCCATCCTCTACAATAAACTCGATAAAGGCCTGTTTCATTTCCGCCGTTATACCCGCTCTTCTCTGCGCCAAAGTATCAGTGATGCCGGGTTCACCATTCGTAAAACCTGGTCGTTTAATGCCCTCGGAATTCCGGCATGGATTACCGGTGGACTCCTCTTCCGCGAGAAGGAAATCAAAAAAGGCCAGATGAATGCCTATGATAAACTGGTCCCGATTGCCCGATTACTGGATCAGCTTTCATTTAGAAGGATAGGCTTATCGGTCATCTGCGTGGGAGAAAAGCCCCGGTAGACCGTATTTGAATCAACGATTATCCGATGATTTCATCGTGCCGCCTTTCTGAGATTTTCTTCGGTCTGACAAACAGATAATCTTTCGGGTCCGGGCAGAAAATATCGCCATTTTTCCAATTTATAGACTTTTCCCATTTCGGGACGGTTGATTGTGAAGAACATTTTCGTGTGAATCAACAAGTTACGGTGAAATAAAAATTGTTAATACTGTTTGCAAATCGGAATATTTATCCTACTTTTGCCCTCCCATTTAAAATCTAAATTAAAATCGTGGATACGTTAAGTTACAAAACCGTATCGGCTAATGCCAAGACCGTTACCAAGGAGTGGGTGGTACTGGATGCTAAGGACCAAGTGTTGGGCCGTTTTGCATCGCAGGCTGCTATGATGCTCCGTGGTAAGCATAAAGCCAATTACACCCCGCACGCAGACTGCGGAGATCATGTGATCATCATTAATGCTGATAAGATTCGTCTCACAGGCCGTAAATGGACTGAGCGTGAGTACGTATCTCATACCGGTTATCCGGGTGGACAGCGTTTCGTTACGCCGGCTAAGCTGATTATTCAGAAGCCTACCGCCGTAGTTGAAAAGGCGATTTATGGCATGTTGCCAAAAACCCGTCTCGGAAACGCTATCAAAGGCAATCTCTTCATTTATGCCGGCGCAGAGCATCCACATGGTGCACAGCAGCCGAAAGCGGTAACCTTAAAGTACTGATAGGAAAACATGGAAATTACACATACCATAGGTCGTCGTAAGACCGCTGTTGCCCGCGTTTATGTACAAACCGGTAACGGTACAATCAAAGTGAACAATAAGGATTACAAAGAGTATTTCCCGACACTTCCATTGCAGAACCTCATTAAGCAGGCGTTTGATCTTTCTAAAACAACAGATCAGTACGATGTTAATGTGAATGTATTTGGTGGCGGATACAATGGTCAGGCGGAAGCAATCCGTATGGCTCTTGCCCGGGCACTTTGTAAAATCAATGCCGAATATCGCCCGGTGTTAAAGGCGAATGGTTTGCTTACCCGTGATCCACGTATGGTTGAACGTAAGAAGTTCGGTCAGCGCAAAGCACGTCGTCGCTTCCAGTTCAGTAAACGTTAATCCACATTCTTACAATTATATAATCAGCGTAATGATCAACGTAACGCAAGAAGAACTCCTCAATGCAGGTGTCCATTTCGGTCACTTAAAGCGCAAGTGGAATCCGAAGATGGCTCCGTACATCTTCATGGAGCGCAATGGAATTCATATCATCGATCTGAATAAAACCCACGCAAAACTTGAAGAAGCTGCAGCTGCTGTGAAGCAAATTGCAAAATCAGGTAAGAAAATTCTCTTCGTAGCTACAAAGAAACAAGCGAAGGAAATTGTTGCCGCTGCTGCTAAATCAGTAAATATGCCTTATATCACTGAGCGCTGGCCCGGTGGTATGTTAACCAACTTCGCTACTCAGCGTAAGTCAGTGAAGAAAATGACTTCATTGGATAAGATGTTGAGTGATGGTACCGTTGACAATCTTTCTAAAAAAGAGCGTCTGATGATGGGCCGTCAAAAGTCGAAGATGGAAAAACTGCTCGGTTCTATCGCAGACCTGAACCGTTTGCCTGCTGCTCTCTTTATCGTGGATACTGTGAAAGAACATATCGCGGTAGATGAAGCAATAAACCTGGGAATCCCTACGCTGGCTATCAATGATACCAATAGCGATCCTTCATTAATCGATTTCCCGATTCCGGCGAATGATGATGCAAGTAAGTCTATTGAATTGATCATGCATATTATGGTGAAGTCAATCGAAGAAGGTTTGGCTGAGCGTAAAGTGGATAAAGAACAAGAGCGTGAACGCGAAGCAGCGAATGAGGAAGAATCAGATGACCGTAAAATGTCGGCTGTAGCTGATGAAGACGGTGGTGATGCTGCTCCTTCAGGCGGTGGAAACCCAAAAGGTGGCCCGCGTCCCCGTAAAGCTGGTCCTCGTAAATAATCAAAGGATACAGAGAGCGGGATGTCAAAAGGCATCCCGTTCTTACTAAAAGGGAATTTCGTTTTTAATGTTTTCTTAAAAGCGATTCAATCATTAAATATTAATGGGGTGTTTTATTCATCCCGATTCATTCAAGAAAAAATACCAATAATAAAATGTCAACTACTGCTCCAGTTACAGCTGCCGATGTAAACAAACTGCGTCAAATGACCGGTGCCGGCATGATGGATTGTAAAAAAGCACTCGCTGAGTCGGGTGGAGATTTCGACCAGGCTGTCGATTATCTTCGTAAAAAGGGTCAGAAAGTAGCGGCTAACCGCGCTGACCGTGAGGCGAAAGAAGGTTATATTATCGCGAAAGCAAATGCTGATAATACTGCCGGTTACCTGATCTCCGTAAGTTGCGAAACTGACTTCGTTGCGAAGAATCAGGATTTCGTGAATTTCGTTGAAGGAATTCTTAACGTAGCTATGACGAATGATCCTGCTGATGTGGATGCGCTGAAAGCTCTTTCACTCGATGGAACTTCGATCAACGATAAATTGTTCGATATGATCGGTAAAATCGGTGAGAAAATCGAACTGAGTGCATATGAAAAAATTTCTGCTCCGAAAGTAGTGGTGTACAATCACCCTGGAAATCGTCTGGCTTCTATGGTTGGACTTTCTTCTGCTACTGCTGCTGCTGATGCAGGTAAAGACGTGGCGATGCAGATTGCTGCAATGAATCCTGTTGCAATCGATAAAGACGATGTGGATAGCACCGTGATCGAGCGTGAATTGGAAATTGCAAAAGATCAGATTCGTGCTGAAGGTAAGCCGGAAGAAATGGTAGAGAAAATTGCGCAAGGTAAGCTCAATAAATTCTACCAGGAAAATACACTGTTGAACCAGGCGTTCGTGAAGGAAGATAAGAAATCCGTGAAGCAATACCTTGATGGTGTTGAGAAAGGATTGACGGTGACAATTTTCCGTCGCGTGCAAATCGGCTAAGGTTACAGATTACAGATAACAAGAGGGGGCGTTTGCAGAGCAAACGCCCCCTCTTGTTTTACAGTTACTACAGATACTACAGATACTACAGATAGCTACAGATTTACGGAGGAGGGTTGCAGATTACAGATTGGTGCGGAGTGATTAGGATGATACAGACTTTACGGATTTACAGAGTACAGATCCCTGAAGTAGAGCGGAGCACACTTCAGGGCGAGGATGATACCGATATACAGATTACAGATTGTGGGATGTTGAGATGTGCAGATTGCAGATGTACAGATAGTGGATTACGGATGTTACTGATTACAGATGGCAGTGCCGTGAAGTGTGGTGTAAAATATGCTTTGCTTGCAAAGTGTATTTTGCGGCATCGTCCTACAAATCCACACGCAACCAAACCCCGTTAGGGGTGACATATGAATAACAAAAGAAACAACAACTAAACCAAACCCCTTTAGGGGTGACACCCAGTCTGCAAACAAAATCTGCGACTTGCACAACTTATAAAACTACATCGTCCGACAAATCCACACGCAACCAAACCCCGTTAGGGGTGACATATGAATACCAAAAGAAACAACAACTAAACCAAACCCCTTTAGGGGTGATACCCAGTCTGCAAACAAAATCTGCGACTTGCACAACTCATAAAACTACATCGTCCGACAAAACCACACGCAACCAAACCCCTTTAGGGGTGATATATGAATAACAAAAGAAACAACAACTAAACCAAACCCCTTTAGGGGTGATACCCAATCTGCGAACAACAGCTACGTATAAGTCTAGCTTGCAAGCTTTAGCTTATGACGAGTCTTTAGGCAAAGACCTGTAAACTTATTAATCCTGGAAACTTAAAAACCTAGAAACCTTAGCCCTTCGATATGCGTGAATACTTTTAGTAGTTTAAAGTACATAGTCGCTACTCAGGGGCCCTTAAACTTAAAAACAATGTCAATCTCAAATTCAATTTCATTTATTCAGCAACAGAATATTCAGCAGGTGATGCAGCAATATGGTTCGCCATTATATGTGTATAATGGCAATAAAATTGTTGAGCAGTATAATCGTTTAGTGAATGCATTTGATGGTGTTAAGTTGAAGTTGAAGTATGCAATGAAGGCGAATAATAATCTGCATATACTTCGTTTGTTGAGGAGTCAGGGTTGTGGATTGGATGCTGTGTCTATTCAGGAAGTGCAGTTGGGTTTGATGGCCGGATTTAGTGCTGATGAAATATTGTTTACACCGAACAGTGTTTCATTTGAAGAAATACTTGAAGCAGTGAATCTGGGTGTGCAGGTGAATATTGATAATATCTCTTTGCTCGAAAAGTTCGGTCATCAGTATGGATCTTCGGTGCCGTGCTGTATTCGTATAAATCCGCATATCGTTGCCGGTGGGACTTCTCATATTCAAACCGGACATATCGACTCGAAATTCGGAATTTCAATTCATCAGCTGCGTCATGTCTCGCGGATTATCGAAAAGGAAAAAATTCGTGTCAATGGTTTGCATATGCATACCGGTAGTGATATCCTCGATTCCGGTGTCTTCATTCGTGCAGCGGAATTGCTCTTCGATGCTGCTTCACAATTCCCGGATCTGGAGTTCCTCGATTTCGGTTCCGGTTTTAAGGTGGCCTATAAAGAAGATGATGTAGTGACTGATGTTGAAGAACTCGGCAAAGCCATTACGGAGCGTTTTAAAGCCTTCTGCGCTGAGTACGGACATGAACTGGAGCTCTGGTTTGAACCGGGTAAATTTCTCGTCAGCGAGAGCGGATATTTGCTGGTGACGGTCAATGTGATCAAACAAACTACAGCAACCGTATTTGCTGGTGTCGACTCTGGACAAAATCACCTGATTCGTCCGATGTTTTATGATGCTTACCACCATATTGTGAACCTCAGTAATCCTCAGGGAACTCCACGTATTTACACTGTAGTTGGCTACATCTGCGAAACTGACACCTTCGCCCTCGACCGGAAACTGAATGAAATCAGAGAAGGAGACGTTCTGGCTATCCTCAATGCCGGTGCTTACGGATATACTATGAGTAATAACTATAACTCACGGTTACGCCCTGCCGAAGTATTGATTGACGGAGGGATGACGAAGTTGATCAGACGACGTGAGACATTGGGGGATATATTGCAGACGACTCCGGTGGAGTAGGGTTGCAGATTACAGATCTCTCCTTGTGCGGGCATTTGCGTTGCAAACGCCCGCACAAGGAGAATACAGATGGTATGGATTTACAGATAATACAGATTTACGGATGAGGGTTGCGGATTACAGATTTGCACGGAGTGATTAGGATACTACGGATAAATCGGATTTACAGAGTACAGATCCTGAAGTGCGCTTCGCTCTACCTCAGTGTACTGATGATACCGATATACCGATTACAGATTTTGGGACTTTTTATGATGTTCAGATTACGGAAGTACAGATGGAAGTATTACGGATTTTACTGTGGGCTGCGTCGTGAAGTGTGGCGTAAAATATGCTTTGCTTGCAAAGTGTATTTTACGACTCTACTTCACGGGGTTGCTGAACGGAATATTAGAGTTTAGAAAGTTTAAGAGTTTTTGAGTTGTGAAGTGAGTCAATTATCTGTATAAGATAAGTTCCGGGTTTAAGTAAATCATTTAATTTGATTTTAAACTCTGCATCTACACCACTACACACCTGTTGAATTGAATAAACCCTTTGACCCGATAAATCAAAAATGTTCAATTGAAATTTACCTGGGTTGATTCCTTTGACTATGGTAAAATCCTCTGCTGGATTTGGGTAAATGAAAGGAGTGGAAACTTCGGGAAGTAAATCAATGACTCCGGTGGTTTGACAATACAATGTATCTTGAACCGTTAATTGTGAAACGGTGAGATTAAATGCCGCCGTATCTAAGCCAAAGAATGGTGCTTTATAAATACTAATGGGAGTGTTTGATATAGTTCCGGGTAATAAATTCCAGGCTAATGTTATGGGCTGTGAGTAGCAACCACTACCATTTATGTCATACTTCCCCAAAAGACTTTCATAATTAGAAAAGTTAGTGGCTTTCATTTCTCCAACACAGTAGATGTGATCATGATAAGTTTTTGATTTGTAAAAATCATAACTGTTTGCCGGGAAATTTGTTAAAAGAAAACGACCCCCCATTAAATTCAATGAATCATCTAAATCTGCAAAATATCTGGATGACCATAATCGAAAAGATGAAGTTGAATCAATTCTCTCACCAAATTTCAGGATTAGACTTGTTGACGGTACGAAATTGGGGTTGTATTTACAAGTAATCGCTTGCCTTGAACTATCCAGTATAAGCATCTCAAAGTCAGACGCTGCAATAGCAGTTTGGTATTTATAGGTTCTATAACCTATCATTAATAATCTCTCTTGATTGGAAGGAATCAAACAGCCAATAAATCCAATATCGGCGGAATCACTTATTAGTCGGGAGTTAATAATATCTCCTGAATAATTTAGCTCAGCAAAAAATGTCTGAACTGCACTGGTTTGATCATGTGTTTCCCGATCACCCACTAAAAACAATGTATTACTTGCTTGAAGCATTACCCCTCGTCTGAAAGAATATCCAAAAGTGCTATCACAGTAACTGAAAGCATTAATCAAGTCTCCGTTCAATGCATTTAAATAAACTATCAACCCGCAAAGTTCGTAGGAACTTGAAGTCCCGCCATAGAATAAAAGTGTATCGTTTGTATGACCGGCATAGTAAAGTTCTATCCGTTCAACCGGAAACTGATTTGGGCAGAAAGATTTTGTCCAGAGAGTATCACCATTATTGTCAACTTTTACCACCGCAAGGCAAGTTACTGGTACTATGCCGAAGGGGATAAGTTGCATGGAGTCTTCTCGTAGGCAGCATATTATATGCGAATTAGAATCTAATCCTGAGAATGATAAGCCACTTAATTCAGGACTAAGGTATTGTTTCCGATTTGTCATATTAAAATCTAAATCAGATTTTGTTAATTCGAATCCAATATCATTATACTGATTATCATATATTCTTGTTAATATAAATAATGAATCTGTACGGAATCTTGAAAAATCTGCAGAGATATCATTCATTTGCTGATTTTCTAAAACTTTATTAACTGCATTTTGACATATTCCAACTGGAGAAATCAAACATATTAAGAAGATTAAAGTCGATTTTGTTTTTGCTAATAGTGTATGATTAGAGTTATTTCTCATTGATAACCATGTTTTGAACTTTCTCTTCCAATTCAATCAAACAGACAAATAACACGTAAATTAGTGCTTTATAAGTTTTATATTTCCGGAAGCGTCATCAGTTTTAAATTGTATTAGATAAAGTCCGGTTGAAAATTTCCTTAAATCAATTTCCATTTGTTTTTCACAAGACGATATTTTGCCACTGAAAATTAATTCCCCCGATGAATTGTATAAATTTATTGTAACCTTTTTTCCAAGATAGGGTGATGGAAAGGAAATACTTGATATACTATTTGTTGGGTTAGGTGTAGCTATTGGCAATTCGATTATATTTCCATCGTGTTGTAAATATGAAATAGTACCTCCATTGGAAGTCATATAGAGTTCATTGTATAGACCATTACTTGCAATAATATAGCCATTTAATGAATCTAACATATGAATACTTCTTGGGGAACGATTCATTGATATTGAATTAGATGGTAGTGGCTGATATTGCCATGTCGAACCACCATCTGATGTTTTAAATATCGAGTCGTAAGAGGATATATATACAATGTTGCTGTCAACTACAGACAAACAAAAGGCATAAGATGTAAATGTTGGTATTGAAATCCATGTCGTACCTCCATCCGTTGTTTTATATATCCCTTTCGAACTTGTCAGATAACCAATGTTATTGTCTGCAAATTCCAGATTATAAAAATAGCCTATAGTATCGGTAAGGACAGTATCCCATGTAAGGCCATTGTCTATGGAGCGACGTAATTGTGGATCTGCCAAGGAGTAATTTGTACTTGTGTAAGAAAACATAAATCCTTTGTTGTCGGGAGTAAACAATATCTTTGGATAATAAATGGGACCTCCGGTACTAATATTTACAATTTGAACCTGATTGCCGGTTATTTTTTTTAATATACCGTCATACGAAATTGTATATCCTGAATCTGCATTGAACATAAAAATATCATAGTAGGGAGGTAAAGGGTTTTGCCACAAACTGTCTAAAGTAATCCATGTATCTCCAGCATCAGTTGTTTTCATAAGGCGATTGAGTCCAAATACATTTTTTCCAATAAAGCCGGTATTTGAATTTATAAATTTTAAACATGACATTTTTGAATATGATTCAGTTCCAATTAACTGCCAGTCCAGAAATGCATTCGTTGTTCGGAATAGTTTATAACACACATTAGGCGCCCCGCTAGGTGAACATTGTTCATTGTTGAAATAGTAATACGCAGTATCTGTAGAGTTGATCGAACCATTTGCAAGATATTGCACGGGAATCATGCATCCTGGTGCTGTGAACAAAGTGTCTTTTCTTATCCATTGGGCAAGGGAAAAATAAGGGAAAAAGATTCCAAAAGTAAGGAGTAAGCTTATGTTTCTATACCAGGTAGAGTAAAATTTATGTTTCTTCATTTTTGTTCTTTCTAATACTTAAAACATAGTTTACCAATAGCCTAAGATATGAAGATTTGGATTAAAGCCTCATATCCCTTTTCTTTTATATTTTTGAATCATCATGAAGTACAACCGTATCCTACTTAAGCTATCAGGCGAAGCCCTTATGGGTGAGAAGCAGTTTGGTATTGATAATAAGCGTATTGCGCAGTATGCATCTGACATAAAAGCCATTGCCGACTTGGGTGTTCAGGTGGCTGTGGTGATTGGTGGAGGGAATATTTTCCGCGGACTCCAGGCGGCCGAGGGTGGCATGGACCGCGTTCAGGGCGATTATATGGGCATGCTGGCGACTGTGATTAATTCAATGGCACTTCAATCTGCCCTCGAAACACAAGGTGTCTTGACCCGCCTACAATCAGCAATTAAAATGGAGGCGATCTGCGAACCGTTTATACGTCGCAAAGCTGTTCGTCACCTGGAGAAAGGACGTGTGGTGATCTTCGGTGCAGGTACCGGTAATCCATATTTTACTACCGATACGGCTGCTTCGCTGAGGGCTATCGAAATCGAAGCGGATGTGATTCTGAAAGGTACCCGTGTGGATGGCATCTATACTGCTGATCCTGAAAAAGATAAAACAGCTACCCGCTACAATACCCTGACTTTTACCGAGGCCTATGAAAAGAACCTGCAGGTGATGGATATGACGGCGTTTACCCTCTGTCAGGAAAATAAATTGCCGATTATCGTGTTCGATATGAATAAACCCGGGAACCTGACTCGAGTGGTGAAGGGTGATGAAGTTGGAACACTGGTGACCGTTTAGGATTTTCTGAAAATATAAAGTAGTTTCGTATCAATCAATAAGCAATATAAATTCTAAGAGTACTATGGAAGTGAAGCAAATTATTGACCATATGCAGGATCATATGCAGAAGGCCATTAACCATCTGGAAGCTGAACTGGTAAAAATCAGAGCAGGTAAAGCAACACCTTCAATGCTGGATGGCATTATGGTGGATTATTATGGCTCGATGACGCCGTTGAATCAGGTGGCCAATATCAATACGCCGGAAGCACGTACCATCGTGATTCAGCCATGGGAAAAGGCAATGATCAAACCAATCGAGAAAGGGATCATCGATGCGAATCTTGGTCTGACGCCTGCGAACGATGGAATAATGATCCGTATCAATGTTCCACCACTGTCGGAAGAACGTCGCCGTGATCTGGTGAAACGCGCGAAGGCAGAAGGGGAGCATGCGAAAGTGGGTATCCGTAATCTGCGCCGTGATGCGAATGAGAATATTAAGAAAGCTCAAAAGGCCGGACTCCCTGAAGATCTTGCGAAGGACGCTGAAACAAAAACGCAAAAAATTACAGATGATTACATCGTAAAAGTGGATAAGCACCTCGAAGCAAAAGAAAAAGAAATTATGACGGTATAGTTCGTCGTATTCATATTGCAAACAAGCTCTCTGATAACTTCGGGGAGCTTGTTTTTTTTTCATCTATCACAACTTAACAATCGTATTAAGAAAACTACAGGAGGGAACACCCCTTCGATACGCGTGTTAATTTTATTGAGAATATTATTTTTAGTCGCTACTCAGGGGCCTTGAAACTTATAAGTATAATCAGCACTAGCAGTTATACACCAAAGTGACAAAGCATTGCACTCCCATATCGGCAAACAGTGTAAATCATAATTTTTCATAAAAAACCAGTGGCTAACCTTGGCGGCAGCGGGAACACGGATAAAGCGGATGAAACGGTTCCGCTTCTCTGAACTCTTTTTTAAGAACTAAATGTCAACAAGTGGAATTCGCGGATTTATTTCTGAAACATTAAGCTATCGATATCTGTGGGAAACCCCTCTCTAAATCTCCACGCTCTTAGTCATATGTCGTCTTGAGTGGTAGTCTCAGTGATAAAGTTGGGCAACAGTCGTTTGAATTCTATTCTTATTGTATCCTTCGCGTCATTTTTTATGATATTTTTGAAAAAAAGATAAATATGTCATTAGCCAAGGAGCTGGAAAAGCAAGGAAACTGGTTATTCCGCTATCGTGGACAATTGCCGCTGGTCCTTTTTCTGTTGGTGATTCCGGTAATGTTAACTCCCCAGGATTTCATCTCTGATGTTTCCTCTTCTGTATGGACAATCTCTGCCATTCTGGTGAGTTTCGCCGGTGTGGTTGTTCGTGCCTATACCATCGGAACCACTCCTCGTGGCACATCCGGCCGGAACACGAAAAAACAGGTAGCGGAGTCTTTAAATACTTCAGGAATCTACGGTGCAGTGCGCCACCCTCTTTATCTGGGCAACTATCTGATGTGGATCGGTATTGTGATGTTTACTTTCCAGCCAGGATTTATCCTCTGCGTTACCTTGTTGTATTGGCTGTATTACGAGCGGATCATGATGGCGGAGGAAGGCTTTCTGATTGGAAAATTCGGAGGTGCATACGAGGCATGGTCGCAAAAAACACCACCGTTTATCCCTGCTCTTTCGCAGCTCTCTAAACCGGCCGAGACATTCTCCCTTAAATCAGTCTTTCGCAGAGAATATTCCGGTTGGCTGGCTACTGTCATCGGCTTTGCGTATGTTGATTTTCTGCGTCTTTTTACTGCCCATCAGCGGAATCTCCAGCCGGCGTTCGATTCGTGGAAGGAGAAATGGATGATGATCCTGATCGTTTCTGCCGCTATTACCCTCCTGCTGCGTTCACTGAAGCACTATACTTCACTTTTGAAGGAAGAAGGTCGTAGTTAACCGGTTAAGCCGTACTTTTGTCATGTCGATTCCCTTGCCGGAAACAATTGCTGTTTTGTGGCGTTAGGGAATATAGAGTGCAGCTAAAACCAACGGGAAATGAATACCGCCGCAATTGAGGAGAAGATATTATTGGCAGGCCCCTGCAGTGCAGAGAGTCGCGAACAAGTATTGGAAACTGCCCGGGGTATCGCCAAACGATTTCCACATGCTATTTTTCGTGCCGGTGTATGGAAGCCACGTACGCGTCCCGGTTCCTTTGAAGGGATTGGAGAACCTGCTCTCGAATGGCTCAGAGAAGTACAGGCAGAAACAGGATTAAAGGTAATGGCAGAGGCGGCGAATGCTTATCAGGCGGAGTTATGTCTGAAAGCCGGACTCGATGCAATCTGGATCGGAGCACGTACTACTGTAAATCCCTTTTTAGTTCAGGAAGTAGCAGATGCAGTGAAGGGAACTGCTATTAATGTGATGGTAAAAAATCCTATTCATCCCGACGTGGATCTATGGAGAGGAGCCATTGAACGTATACGCGCTGCCGTTAGTACAGAAGTGATTGCCATACATCGCGGGTTCCATTCGTTTGAAACTACTGAATTCCGGAATCATCCCCGCTGGCAGGTGGCTTTTGAATTGCGTTCGATGTTGCCGGGATTAAAAATGGTTTGTGATATCAGCCATATTGCCGGTGCACGTCCTTTATTACAGAGTGTAGCCCAGGAAGCACTCGACCTCGGCTATGAAGGATGGATGATCGAAACGCATATTCATCCCGATAGCGCACTGAGTGATAAAATGCAGCAGGTAACTCCTGAACAGCTGGAATCATTGCTGCAACAACTACAGCCGCGACATACCCGTTTTGATGAAGGTCCTGCACTCGAAACAATACGAAACTACCGCGCAGAAATTGAGCAGCTCGATAATACCCTCTTACAACTGTTGCGTGAAAGAATGAAATATTCTACCCTCATCGGTGAGTTGAAAAAAGAAAACAATATCTCCATTTTTCAACCGGAGCGCTGGAGGGCTATACTTCAGAAAATGATGACCAGGGGAGAAGAACTGCAGATCAATCCCGGCTTTATCCGAAACCTCTTTATCCAGATACACGATGAATCTGTTCGGATTCAGGGGGAGATTGTGAATAAGGAGGAAGGGAGTGTGAAGGAGAAATAGTTGTGGTTCATACTACATTCAACACTGATTGATTTGTATCATCTAAATCAGGGCAATAATTTCTTCTTGATAATCCTTTGTAAGTAGGTGCATTTTTTTTATTTTCGGGAAAATTGTCAATTTAATTTTATGAATTGGGAAACATTGATTTCTTACGGAGACAGCATTACGATCGGCTCCAGAACCTATTTGGGTTATCCTGAAATAGCTGGTGCTATATTAAAAGAAAACACAGCCAAAAACTGGAATGTCATTAATGTTTCAGTGGCTGGATTTACTACCATTCAGCTAGAACGGTTAGTTGCAGAGCGGATGGGGCACTTGCGTATAGAACAACCATCTGTATCAACATTGATGATTGGTACAAATGACGCCAAGGCCGCAACTCCTGAGTCTGATTTTAGAATTGCCTATGAACAGTTATTGTTAAAGATACGACTTGTCCAGAAAACGCGACATGTAATTTGTATCGGAATTCCGCATTTACAGGAAGGGGTAATGCTTCCTTATGAACTTGAAATGAATAGCAGGATTACTGGATATAATGAGATAATCAAATCGCTTTCAGAGGAGAATAATTTGAGGTATTTCGAAATGATTGGCGAAAAAGGATTGTTCTTCGATGGAGTCCACCTGAACGAAAAAGGAGTTCATCAATTCGGTAAACAGTTAGCGGGTTTTATATTAAAAATCCGTGGTGTTGAAATCTGACCTCTGAACAGTATGACCAAGGATTCGATCAGGTGTGTTTTAATTGTTGGAACAAGACCGGAATTTTTAAAAATGCTTCCAGTGATCAGAAGCTTTCAGAGTCTGATCCCGGCAGAGGAATATACTGTTATTTTTTCCGGTCAACATGCTGATTTAATAAAACATACGGACTCAGATTACCTTCAGTTTATTAATGAGGTTATTGATTTCAATAGTAAGGGACTTTCATTGGAGAACTCTTTTTCGAGACTTCAGGAATTAATTGGTATAAAACTGAAAGAGTTCCCGAATCTTGAATTTATAATTGTGCAGGGTGACACAAGTACAGCAGCGGCAGGAGCATTGGTTGGGAAATTAATGGGGATTAAGGTTGTTCACATTGAAGCTGGATTGAGAACTGATAGTCTAGACCCTTTTCCCGAGGAATTTTATCGGAAGCTGATTACACTTGCCTCCTCATTTCATTTTGCACCAACTTCACTGAGTGCTGAGAAATTATTGAATGAGAATATCGATTCTGAAAATATCTGTGTAGTAGGAAATACCGGCATTGATCAGCTAAAGTATACTCTTCGGCTTAAAAGTGATACGTTTCCGGTAAAAGATAAGACCTCCTTGAAGTTTCTGATAACGCTACATCGAAGAGAAAATAATAGCGTAGATTTATCATACTTTATTGATCTGATTAATAGGTTATGTTTAATTTATCCTGGTGCTGTTTTTAATTGGGTGACTCACCCGTCAATTAATCAGGCAGTTCTGCAATCATCGTTGAATAAAAGTGTCAACTTGATTCCTCCGATGAATTATGAAGCCTTTTGTTTATTGCTTAATCATACTGATTTGATGATTACAGATTCAGGAGGCTTACAGGAGGAAGGAGTGGTATTGGGTATTCCAATGGTAGTCTACCGAAATAATACCGAAAGACCTGAAGCGCATAAAGCAGGATTTCCGCTAATTATTTCAAAGGATCCTGATTTTATTATTAACGCCATTCCTGAATTGTTGAAGAGTAACGAAAAGTATAATTATAAAAATGTGTATGGTGATGGCCGTGCAGCACATGATATCATTTATAAATTTTTAGATTGGTTGAACATTGTACCGACCTTTGAAACAGTTGTGGTTGGAGGTGGACCAGGTGGGACGGGCCCGATATTGAGTGCGATTAAAAATGGTCAGTTAGGAAAATTGTCCGAGAAGGGTCTTGCGGTTATCGAAAAGGGTAGTCATCTTGTGAGGGGCAATCTCACATCTTTTAAGATCAATAGTGATACTTTGGCCAATGTGTTTTTTGAATGTTTGGAGGGTGATGTTAACACATTGACTTCATTTGTTGATTTGATGGCGTATAAGGACTTGTTTTCAGAGTATAATGATAGACATATCCCTTTACCATTACTTGAGTCCTATCTTGATTTATTGGGAGAAAAGATTGAAATTTTAATCTCAGCGCACAAAAGTAATTTTATATTTTACCATTCAACAGTAGTCTCTTTAGAGAGAGTGGAAGGAAACAAATGGAAGATAAAGTGCCGATGTAATGGTGGAGATTATTCAATAATTGCTGCAAATGTAATAATGGCTCCTGGTGCTAACCCCGTTAAACCGGACTTTAAAAATCTGATTAAGAAGAAGGAAGTAAATGAGTTACTAAAAGGCATTCATCCTGATGCAGTTTTTTATTCAGATGATTTGTTGAAGGGCTACCTTGATATTATTCTGAATAATCTATTTACTAATCCTGCAGAAAGACCGCCAGTGCTGATATTAGGTGCATCGCATAGCGCATTTTCATGTGCATGGTATCTAAAACAGAATTTTAGTAATGATTTTGGTGATGTCCATATTGCAGGTTACGACAACCCTGCTATCTTTTATGCATCAAGCGACGATGCCTTGATAGATGGTTATACTGACTTCGATCAGCGGGATATTTGTCCTGTTACGGGAAGAGTTTTTCGATTAGGCGGCCTTCGTGGAGATGGGCGGGAGCTCTATAGAAGGATGAAAGGATTGACAACTCCAATTGTTACGGATGTGAAATTCTGGAATTTGAATTCTGTAGATTTAGATAAATTGAAATCACAACTTTCAGGAGCACGAATTTGTATAGTAGCCTATGGTTATAAGTTTAATATGCCTGAGGTGATAACCGGAAATGGTACCAGGATTGGTTTTGCCGGTGAAAAAAGCGGCCATTGGGTTGATCAGTCAAGTCAGCTTGTTAGTGAAGATGGATCTACCATTCAGGGTTTGTATGCAATTGGTCTTTCAACAGGCTTTATTCCTTCCGGTGAGCTTGGAGGTGAACCTTCTTTTGAAAAACAAACTAATGGTTTATGGTACTATCAGAATTTATTAGGTGGTAAAATTGTTTCTGCTTTAATTGAATGAAGATACTTCAAGTTTGTTCAAAGGTGTTCTGGCCTGAAAGAGATGGAGGAGCAATTGCTATGTATGCTTTTGCTGATGGTCTTTTGAAAGGAGGAGCTGAGGTATATTCAATTTGTCTGAATATTGATAAGCTTTATGTTGAACCGGCCTCTATTCCTTCTGATATTTCCAATTCCTTTCACTTACGAACCTTTGATGTTTCATTGGAGTTTAAACTTGCTGATGTTTTTCTGGCCTTTATGCAATTTAAAAATTATCATGTTTCAAGATTCTTTAGTAGTGAAGTTGAGAATTATATCAAGGAGTTATTAAGTACTACTGAATTTGATGTTATAGTATTAGAGACTCTGTTTACAGCAGTTTATTTGCCGGTTATCAAGAATAATTCAAAGGCTAAAATTGTTTTGAGAGCTCATAATGTTGAAGCAGATATTTGGCAACGATTATCAGTTCAGACTTCCGGTGCGCTTCCTAAGTTAAAGTATAGGCTAATGTCACGTATGCTCAGAACTTATGAAAGGAGAATTGCTAAGGAAGTTGATGCAGTTTTTTGTTTGACAGATGCTGATACTGCTTATTTCAAAAATAGTATTCAGATACAAAACGTTTATACAATTCCGCTCAGTATAAATTTGGATCATAGCAATTCTACACCTGATTTTTCAAATCCGGCCTTCTATCATCTCGCTAGTATGGAATGGTTACCCCATCAGCAGGCAATCGAATGGTTTCTGGAAAAGGTAATTCCCTTTTTAGAGGTTGATAATAATAAACCTCGAATATTCCTTGCTGGCCGTAATATGCCTCAAAGGTTTTATAATTATTCAAGTAAATGGTTGACGATTGAAGGCGAGATTGTAAACCCCGGGCAATGGGTCCGTGATAAGAATATTTTGATTGTACCTTCTTTTACCGGAAGTGGAGTTCGTGTTAAAATAATTGAGGCACTGGCACGAGGTCATGTGGTTATTACAACTCCAAATGGAACTGAAGGAATTCCTTACACCAATTGGAAACAGCTTATTGTGGTTGATTCAGCACAGGAGTTTTCAGAGGCGATTCGTTTGTGTAATTCAGACCCTTCATTGTGTTTGGAGATTGCTAAAAATGCGCAAAAATTAGCGTATCAGTTTTTTAAAAGGGATGTTGTTGGTCAGCAATGTCTGAATATTTTGCGGAATATATCATTGGTAAAATAAAACCGGACAAATTGGAAGTCCCACTTCCAATTTGTCCGGTTTTTAAGCTTCAAATTGCTGAATATCAATAATATGAAAAAATGCTCTTGCAATTTGTTGAATTCTCAAGAGTGAAAATGATTTTTATTTTTCATTTTCCCCTCTGAATACTATGCAAATCGTTTCGCTACCTCTTCCCAGTTTACTACGTTCCACCATGCAGCCAGATAATCCGGGCGACGGTTCTGGTAGTTCAGGTAGTAAGCATGTTCCCATACATCACATCCGAGTAAAGGTGTTCCTTTTACTTCTGCAATGTCCATGAGTGGATTGTCCTGGTTGGGAGTAGAGCAGATCTCTATTCCGCCTGCTGCATTTTTAATGAGCCATGCCCATCCTGATCCGAAACGTCCAACACCTGCTGCATTGAATTTAGTTTTGAATTCTTCGAAGCTTCCGAAAGTGCTGTTGATTGCTTCAGCGAGTTTGCCTGTCGGTACTCCGCCACCGTTAGGTCCCATGATGCTCCAGAAGAAGGTGTGGTTCCAGTGTCCGCCGCCGTTGTTGCGGATAGGTGCAGCAAATTGTGAAATGTTTTTGCAGATGTCTTCTATCGACATATTTTCTGCCGGAGTTCCGGCGATGGCATTGTTGAGGTTGGTAACATACGCCTGGTGATGCTTGCCATGGTGGATTTCCATGGTTTTTGCGTCAATATGCGGTTCCAGCGCATCAAATGCGTAGGGGAGTGGTGCAAGTGTGAAAGCCATTTTATTTTTGTTTTATAGTTTGATAGGACAAAAATAGGTATAAAGAAATTAGAGAGGCTCTTTTTTCTATTCCGCTCTTGATTAGTCCCGGAATTAGACAAGATTATACGTTTTCGGGATATTTCAGAATAATATCAAAATGATCTGGTTAGGAATGGTAAACATTTGTATCCGTTTGTAAATATTTAATTTTCTATGAATTCCATGTGCTTTTTCGTTCTTCGCGCCCCGGTATTTCCGGAATAACCTATATTTAATCATTAAACCTTACCAACTACTATGAAGAAAACACAAATTTATCTGGCATTGGCCATGCTTGTCCTCTTGAGCGCTTGTTCGAAGCAGGAGGAGACGGATGCAACATCACAGGGTCCTGTCCTGCAGGAGAAGTCCGTTTTACAACAGGTGCCTTCGGGAAACCCTTACGACAAATTAAAACTGGATCAGGTGGTGATCTCTACTCTTGAAGCGCGGAATGATTTCCATTGGGAATGGGTGGATATGAAAACCCTCTGGAGTGCTTTGCAGCATAGCGATCATACATTGGCTATCGGTTATAAGCCGGCTGCGGAGGGCGATATCAGCGCCAACCTGCATAAGCTGAATATCCGCTCCGGTTCGTACAAGCAGGTGCATGATGCGTTGAAGGAGATGATCCTTGCTGAATTAAATAAAAACGCTGCTCAGCCTGTCTCCTGGCAGGATATTCTGGTGGAGGATGATCCGGTGTTGCCGATTCTAACGGTGCGCCTTACCGATAAAGAACTGCTGACAAAACTGGCGAACCTTTCGAACGTTCGTTACCTGGAACCACTCGATTACTGGCCGAATGATCAGAATCGTTCTTCATCAGGTTGTGGTGCTTCAACTACTGCGTTAAATGCGGCGGATTATACAACAATTACTCCCGGTGCTAAACTTCCCTGGAATTTCAATAATCAGAATATTCCTGCTGCCTGGTCGGTGAGTCAGGGTCAGGGAATTACAGTGGGTGTGATTGATGCAGGATTGAGTACTTCACAGTCGTTGCTTGGTTCGTTTTTTAATAACGGTGATTCAAATGTGGGTCGTTCGGTGAGTACGGATTATACGCTTGGTACCAGTGCATTCAATTCCTGTACGCATGGTACAAGTATGTGCGGTCAGGCAGTGGCGCCACGGAATAATCAAGGTGCTGCTACAGGTGTGGCGTATAAAAGCAGCCTGCATTTTATTCGTGCAGCAGAAGATGTGGTGCTGGATGGCTCTGCAGAAAAAACTGCTACGAAGAATGCCTTTATCCGTATGGGCGATCGCGCTGATGTGCGGATTATCAGTCTGAGTATGGGTACTCCTTTCTCAAGCGGTGTGCTGAAGGATGGAGTGGATTATGCTTATGGAAAAGGTAAACTGATTTTTGCTGCTGCTGGTACTTCGTTCAGCTGGACAAGCTGGTGGGGCGTGATCTATCCTGCTGCGTATAGCTCTTGTCTGGCAGTAACTGGTGTGAAGGAAAATGGTAACAAGTGTTCTTCCTGTCATGATGGTAGCGCTGTGATGTATACGATTACAATGGAGCGTACAGCGAATAGTAACAGGAATTCACTGTCACTTCCTGCTTCGGGTGTGACGAGTACGTATATCGGCGGAAGCTCCTGTGCGACTGCTACTGCTTCCGGTATTGCGTCATTGGTGTGGAGCGCCCGTCCGAATATGACCCGTGCTCAGGTGGTGACTTCCCTAACAAATACTTCGCAATTTTATCCTTCGAAAAACAGCAGTAAGGGTTATGGAAATCTCAATGCCGGTGCTGCGGTGAATTATGCAGTGACGAATTATTAATCTTCTTTAACCTCATAACTATAAGACTATTTTAAGTTAAATAAAAAAAGCCATCGTATCCACGGTTAAATCGGATACGATGGCTTTTCATTTTATGCCTCGTGTATGCTGGCTATTGTTGCTGGAGTACCTTCTTGAAAAGTGTTTCGTACTCGCCGGCAATTTTTTTCCAGTTGTATTCGTCTCTGATTTTGTTCATCTGAGTCTGCACATATTCTGTCCTCTTTTCTTCGAGTGCAGGAAGATTGTTGAGCAGCCCGCCAACCGCAGATGGATTTGCATAATAAAATGCATGTTGTCCTAAGACATCCCGGTTAAATAAATTGTCATGCGAAAGTATATAAGCTCCGGAGGCCATTGCTTCGAGCAGACTCGGATTTGTTCCACCTACGGAATGTCCGTGAAAATAATATCGCCCGAACCAACGTAGATTATTCAGATGATTTTGATTATAGATACCACCCATGAAGCGAATGCCCGGATGATCTTTGTATTTATTTTTCAGATATTCCCCGTACGGTGTCTGATGTTTTCCGATTACTAAAAAGGTTTTTTGCACACCGGAAAGTACAATTCCATCCAGAGTGGTTTCAATATTATTTTCTTTTTCAAGTCGGGCAATCAGCAAATCATATTCTCTGGCACGAACACCGTATTTTTCCAAAACTGCTTCTTCCGGCTGATTAAAAATCTCTGCACCATAAGCAATGAAAGTTGAGTCGATATCGTATTCACGCAGCAGGTAATTGCGGATTTCACCATTGTCACTCACGAGATGTCCGCCATATCTTGCACCCAATGATTCAAACCATTTCGCGAGTTTCTTTACTACAGCGTTCCATTTATCGCGTTTCCATTCCAGTCCGTCCATGTTGGTGACGAGAATACTTTTGCCTTTACGAAGAAACGGATAGAAGATCGATGATGTAGTGTAACCCAACACGAGCAGGATATCACATTTTTCTTTCAGCGCATGTTGCATGCACTTGTAATCATAAATGAAATTTCCGAAGGTGCCGATTTTCTTTTCCGGATTCCACTGCTTCACGATGCGTACACCGTGATAATCATCTTTATCATACTCATGATAATCGGGATTGTAAACAGTGACTTCATGTCCCGATTTCGCTAATAACACAGCGAGGTTTTCGGCACATTGTTCGAAGCCGCCGTAATTATTGGGAATTCCGCGGGAGCCGGCTATGGCAATACGCATAGTTGTAGTTGATTAATTTGTGTTGCCGGAACGAAAGGCATTCCAACCCTGCGCCTGTAGTTCGTGTACGTTTTGCTGACGGTCGATGAAGCGATATCCTGCTTCCGGCTCTGTCATATGACCAATGATGCTGATTTCTCCACGGTCTTTGATCTTTTCATAATCACTTAATGGCAGTGTAAACAGTAACTCGTAATCTTCACCACCGTTCAATGCAGCAACTGTAGGGTCAAGTCCCAGCTCTCGTCCCAGCTCAGAAGTGAGATGATCAATGGGTAGTTTCTCTTCGTATATCTGACATCCGGTATTCGACTGACTGCATAGATGCATTACTTCCGAAGCCAGGCCATCTGAAATATCAATCATGCTATTCGGCTTCACATACCAGGTACTGAAGCGCTGAATAATATCCAGTCGTGCTTCCGGTTTTAACTGGCGCTCGAGCAGATAATCGTATCCTTGCAGATCCGGTTGGGCAGCGGGATTCTCGAGGAAAATTTTCTTCTCGCGGTTGAGTAACTGTAATCCCATATAGGCAGCACCCAAATCTCCGGTTACACAAATAAGGTCATTTATCTTAGCACCATTTCTATAGACCAACTGATCATCTTCGGCTTTACCAATAGCGGTAATGCTGATAGTGAGTCCATGCGGTGAAGCACTGGTATCTCCACCAACAAGATCTACGCCATATCGTTCACATGCCAGTAACATCCCCGACACCAATTCTTCTACAGCCTCCAGCGAAAATCGATTCGACATCGCCATGGCACAAACAATCTGTGTAGGTATCGCATTCATTGCGCAGATGTCACTGATGTTAACCACCACGGATTTATATCCCAGGTGTTTCAACGGAGTAAAACTGAGATCAAAATGTACGCCCTCTACCAACATATCGGTGGTAATCACGGTACGGCCCGGACCATTATCAATCACCGCTGCATCGTCGCCGATTCCTTTCAACGAACCCGGCTGACGGAGTTGTACCTGCTGTTTAATCAGATCGATTAATCCAAACTCACCCAGACTGCTGAGCTCGGTTCGGTTTTGTTTATTTTCAAACATTGTGGCAAAGATACATCAAGAGGGAACATTGGAGTTTGCTTCGAAGTGGATTGGCTTCTTTGCCCATGACTTCCGGAGCCGGTTCTCAGCCGTTTTCTACTCTTATAATTCCGGAATTGAAGTAGAGCCGGTCAGAACGGGTTTAACCCGGAAAGGCCCAAATTCTTGATAATGTAATTAGCTCATTCACAATTAGTAGTCATTAAATAAAGGGGCTCATCTTTCTGGAATTAACAATTATCTAACAATTAATTTACATTCGCAGTCTCAATTATAGGTTATGTCATCTCTTGGATTCCTCAAATACTTCGTTCCGCAAGACCGTAAATTCTTCCCGCTATTCGATAAGGCAGTAACGAACCTGCATGAATGTGGTCAGGCTATGTATCAATTGGTTACGTGTATGCCGGAGGAGCGCCAACGGTGGTTCAGAAAGATTGAACAACTGGAGCATATCGGAGATGAAATCACCCATGAGATCTTCCTGGAATTGGGACGTAATTTTATTACCCCATTCGACAGAGAGGATATTCACCGTTTGGTAACCTCTTTCGACGATGTGGTTGATTTTATCCATGGCTCTTCCAAGCGGATGGAGTTGTATAAGATCACGCACTTCGATAACGATGTAGTGAAACTGAGCGAGCTGATTCAGCAAAGTACACAAGAGTTGAAGTCTGCTGTACTGGAATTGAAAAACATGCGGAAGATGCGCGATATCACTGCATCCCTTGTGCGAATCAACAGTATCGAAAACCATGCGGATGATATTTTCGATCATGCTGTGGCCGCACTCTTCGCCAATGAAAAAGACGCTGTTAAGATCATCATGCAGAAGGAAATTTTACACGGACTGGAAACAGCAACCGATAAATGCGAAGATGCAGCGAACGTGATTGAATCTATTATTATCAAGATGGCGTAGATATAATTTATGGACCAGTTTCTCCTGATTGTTGTTATTCTTGCGTTGATCTTCGATTTCATTAACGGATTTCATGATGCCGCGAACTCGATTGCAACTGTGGTATCTACGCAGGTGTTAAGTCCGCTGGCTGCTGTAGTCTGGGCAGCTATTTTTAATTTCATTGCATACTGGATTTTCGAATTAAAGGTGGCAGATACTGTAGCGAAAACCGTGCGGCCTGAAAATATTACATTGACTGTTGTGCTTGCGGGTCTGATAGCAGCCATTATCTGGAATCTCGTGACCTGGTGGTGGGGAATTCCGTCCAGTTCTTCACATACCCTTATTGGTGGATTTGCCGGAGCTGGTATAGCGCATGCCGGTGGATTTGATGCTATCCAGTTCGATAAAGTGATGCCTACCGTTTATTTTATCGTACTCGCTCCTGTAATTGGTTTAGTGATGTCCTATATTATTTCCGTATTGACAATGCATATATGTAAACGTTCCAATCCTTCCAAAGTAGATCGCATATTCCGAAGGCTGCAGCTGGTATCTTCTGCCGCTTATTCACTCGGACACGGTGGAAATGATGCACAGAAGGTAATGGGTATAATTGCAGCGGCAATGTTAAGTCAGGGTTATATCGGTGATATGCACGACCTGCCATCATGGGTACCTTTAGCATGTTATACTTCAATCGCCGCAGGAACAATGATCGGCGGATGGAAAATCGTAAAAACGATGGGCCAGAAAGTAACCAAGCTGACACCATTTGAAGGATTCAGTGCAGAAACTGCCGGAGCTTTGACCCTCTTTGGAACACAACATTTTAAAATTCCCGTTAGTACAACGCATACCATTACCGGTTCTATTATCGGCGTCGGATTAACGAAACGTATTTCCGCTGTACGCTGGGGAGTCACGTTGCAATTAGTATGGGCCTGGGTATTGACCATCCCTGTTTCAGCTGCACTCGCAGGTTTTTTCCTCTATGTGCTGGAAGCTTGGATGGGTGGTTAATTTGTGATCGGAAGACGTATTCTCTAAAGTAATTTATATGGGATTTTACTACGTTGCTGCTATCAAATGCTGCGGGGATTCAATCATGCAAATACATCAAAACTGTAATGAACGTTTCTTCCTCCTCCTGCAGGGATAAAGATCTTCAGGTCGGTGAGATGTTGTAAATCGCGTGTAGCAGTTGCTTTTGATGTTTTAGTGATAGCCATATATTTTTTTGCAGTCATACCACCGGCGAAGCCCTCTGGTCCCTCGTCCAACATACGCTTAATGACCTTTATTTCACGCTCGTTTAGATGGTCCTGGTGGCGATCAAAGAAACTCATTTTCTTTAGTGTAAAAGCAATCAATTTCTTTGCCCGATGTTGTGCTTCAATAATCACTTTTATAAAATAGTTAATCCACTCTGTAATCTCATTGTTTCGCTGGGCTTTCTCCAGTGCCTTATAGTACGTTTTTTTATTAGATTCAATGATCTGGGATAAGCTGAGTAGTAAATGTCGGCCAGAAGTTTGTGCCAATGCTTTTTCAGCTAGCGCTCTTCCTATCCTTCCATTTCCATCTTCAAATGGATGAATGGATTCAAAATATAGATGAACAATTGCAGCCCTAACCGGCGCTTCTCTGATTTCACTTTTACCACCAGGTGCAGTATCATTAAACCACTTGATAAACTTTTTCATTCCAGCAGGCACAACTTTCGAGAGTGGTGCTTCAAAATGAACTTTTTCTTTACCTATTGTTCCCGAAACAACTTGCATGGGTTCCTGGTTTCTGCGCCAAACGCCCGCATTTATTTGTTTGTTTTTTTTCATCAGAATAAAATGCCAGTTCAACAACATTTTTTCTGTCAACGGAGCCATGAAACTATTGCGTACAACTACTATTAATTCACCAATACCTTGTGCTCTTTGATCTTTGATTTTTCCAGCTTTGTTATCCAATCCCATCTTGTTCCGGATAGAAGAAAGTACGTCTGGTCGGCTCAATACTTCCCCCTCAATAGCTGATGTTTTAATTGCTTCTGCCAGCATCACCTGTAGAATGGTTTCCGTCTGCGCATCATCCGGCATTATTTCAAACATCCCGGCCATGTATGCAGACTCTTCCGAAAAGGTCTTAAGTGACGCACTTTGCATTGCCAGATTGTAGCTGAATTTTGTCCAGTTTTTTTGCTGCCAGTTGTACATAATGAGCCAAATAATTACTTTATTTGGCTCAGATTGTTGCTTTTTCCTCTATGTGCTGGAAGCATTTATGCGGTAAGCAGTTTCGGTTCCCGGAAAATTTGGACTGTATTTATTTTTTTCTAATTTTACTATACCGCTGAAGTTGTTCACTGCTTCAGGGTGACGAAAGCTGGTGAATATTGCCCGGGTGTAGTCTATATGCTCAACACACAAACTTTCGGAGGTGTCGTATTATTTATTCAAAAAAATTTAATGCAAATTGACTTATGGAAACAGAAGTTTTAGACGCCGGTGGTGACCTCTCGGTAGAGAAAGACCCTCGTGATTATGTAGCTTCCAATTCAAAGCGATTTGGAAATTTAATTGTGGATACAATTATGTATGGGATAATGATTTTTATTCTGACGAGCCTGTTATATGCAATGGAAATAGATGTTGAAGCATATTTCGGCGTGAGCTTATTAATCAACTTATCTTCTTCTTTTCTTTATTACTTCAGTCTGGAATCCATGAATGGCAAAACCCTTGGCAAGTACCTGACAAAAACAAGGGTAGTATATAAAGATGGATCAACTCCGACAAATGGTACAATTGCAAAGCGGGCGTTATGCCGGTTTATTCCTTTCGATGCATTGAGTTTTTTATCATCCTATCCGATTGGATGGCACGATAAATTTTCGGATACACTTGTAATCGACGAAAAGACGTTTAACGCGTAAGTACGATATAATCGTTAATCAATGTTCTCAGAAAGGCGATTGGATCTGAGATTCGTTCCTGAATCTGCAGTCGTTGTATCATGACTTCCGCACAAAGCTTTGCGGCCTCTCCATGGGCAGTATTTGGGTGTTTTTTGAAACGATCCAGTACATTCTTTATTACCATCATCTCCTTTTCGGACATTGAACGAACGGCAGGGTAGCTGATCTGATGTGTATCTGTATTTCTGATTTTAAGAAGATCGGCGTAACTCAGTGATTTCTCATCCTTGAGTTGAATAACGGTTGTGTTGGCAATGATATCTCCTAGTCGTTGTCCTTTTCTTGTAGCACTGATAAACAAACTTCCAATCGACCCGAAGGTGAGAATAATGTCGATCAGACGGAAGGTCCAGCGGATGAGCAGGTCTTCTGTAGTTGGTGCACTTCCATCCATTTTGATGACCTGGAGATGCGTGAATTTTTTTCCATAAGTACGTCCTTGTCCGATTAATTCCGACACGGGTCCATAAAACAAAACGATGAAAAGTATGATATAAAAATCATACGCTGATGGGTTATGAGAGACCAGATGGTTGATGAAAACACCTAGGCCAATCAGAATACCGATGAACAGCCAGTCGAGCAGGAACGCAAGCAGCCGGAACCGCAATCCCGCGAGCTTATACTCGATGATTACATTTTGAGTGGTAGTGATTTCAATGGTACCCGAAGCCATAATCTATGGAACGAATGTAGGCGTTTCCGCGGAATTGGCAATTGGTAGATTGAATATTCTACACTATTTTTGGTGAAGAGTTTATTCAAGCTACCGGCTTTTAATGAAAGAAACTGTATTTATTCAGCAAAATAAGGAGAAGTGGTCGGAGCTCGAGTCACTGATTGATAAGGAAGATAAAGATCCGGAGCGTCTGAGTCAGCTGTTTGTGCAGGTGGCAGATGATTTAAGTTATTCCCGTACCTATTATAAAAACCGCTCGGTTCGGTTGTACCTGAACACAATGTCAAGGCAGGTATTCCTGAAATTGTTCCGGAATAAAAAGCAGACGTGGCAGGGGATTCGGCAATTCTGGACCGACGAACTTCCATTGCATCTCTATCATGCAAGAAAACAAATTTATCTTTCTGCAGGAATATTTTTTCTTTTCTTCGCGATTGGCGTTTTGTCAGCTTATCATGATCCTGAATTCCCGGCCAAGATTCTGGGCGATGATTATGTGAAAATGACAGAGCAAAATATCGCAAAAGGTGATCCGATGGCTGTGTATAAGGCTGATGCAGCGAATCAAATGTTTTTGCATATTACCCTAAATAACATTTACGTGATTACCCTTACTTTTTTACTGGGGGTGTTCTTCATGGCCGGAACTGGATTTATTACAGCGTACAATGGAGTGATGATCGGGGCGTTTCAGTATTACTTTATACATAAGGGCCTTTTCACTGCTTCATTTCTGACGATTTGGCTGCATGGTACATTGGAGATTTCAGGTATTATTATTGGAGCTGCGGCAGGTATAACTATGGGACGCGGATTGGTGTTTCCCGGAACATACTCCAGAGGCCAGGCCTTTTTGATCAGTGCACGAAGAGGATTTAAAGTGCTTGCCGCTGCTATTCCTATAATTGTGATGGCAGCTATTATTGAGAGTTTTGTGACCCGCCATACTGAGGCTCCGGATGCTTTGCGTCTTGGCCTGATTATATTTAGTGCTGCATTTGCTATTTATTATTTTGTGGTTTATCCCGGAATGCGATTCAGAAAATCAGCTGCTGTTGTGGAGGAGTTGTTGCCCTATGAAACAGTGGAGGAGAAAGTAGAGACCAATACTATCAAAGATACCGGAGAAGTGTTCCATGATGTAATGGTGTTTTACAGAAGTGGATTTAAGCGCTATTTGAAGATTACTGTCATACTTTCTGCGCTGGTAACACTCTCTCAGTTGTTGATTACTTCAGGTAAGGGCATTCATGATCTTTCAGGATCTGGATTCACTTTCCTTAAATCAATGTTTAATTATGAGAAGAATGATTTTTTATTCCTGATTAATTCTGTTTGGATGGCCTTGCTTTTTTATTCAACTGTACATGTTTTTTCCGGCAATCTCTCTAATGGTAAGCCCATGCGGTTTTATTCATTGATGTCTTTGCGGGGAGTAAGTCAACTGGTTTGGGTAATCGTTTCTATGATGCTGGTGAATCTGGTGTTTTATGTAAATATCATATTTACTATTTTATTGATTGTATTGGTGGTTCCGTTTTTCATTGAATTTCTCTTTATCATGTTCTATGAGCGGAAAACGGTATTAGGGTCTATTCAGCGTGTGTTTGATACATTCTTCATTCATACTATGCAATTGTATGGAGTATTTAGTCTGATGTTTATCGCTTTACTGATGTACTTCTGGCTGTTGTCTTCACCATTATTTATAACCTATTTTCAATTTGTGGAATGGAATCTTGATTTGAGTATACAATTGCGTATGTCGGTGGTAAATTCACTGATGTCCTTTTCAGCATATCTGGCGATGGGTTTGTTAATGCCTATGTTGTTCTGCTCCGTGTTCTCCAAATATTTTAGCCAGGTGGAGATTCTGGAAGCGGTTGATCTGAAGAGAAAGGTGAAGGCTTTGTCGGGGTTAATACAGAAGGGGAGGCGGAAGGAATGATCGTGTCTAAAATTTCCCGATTACATCGCGTGCTTCTTCTGTTGCTGATGGTGCTGTTCACTGCCGGTACTATTAACGCGCAGGACGTGGTATTGGACGAGGTGGAGAATGAAGCTTTGGTAGACACAAGCATTGATATCGATTCCTTGTTTGCGGATCAGGAATATTTAGAAGAAGCTCCGATGCGTCAACTGGATTCTGCTGAATGGAAAAAGTTGTCGGATGAAATAGATTATTCGAAAGATAAATTTCCTGCAAAGAAAGATACTAAGGATATCAAGCCTCCTTCAGGACTATCATGGAATTTCGACAGTGGAGATTGGGTGAAATATGTATTGTTTGGATTGGCAGCCATATTCTTATTTTTCATTCTTGTCAGAGGATTTTATAAAGGGAAGAACGAGGAAGAACCAGAGGAGGAAGAGATGGATGTGCGTGTTCTCTCCGAAGAAAAATTGCTGGAGTTAAATCTTGAAGATTTGCTTCAGAGAGCATTGCTGGATGCAGATTATAAAATGGCGTTCCGGTTACATTATCTTTTACTGATTAAAATTTTGAAGGAGCGGAGATATATTCGCTGGCAGAAGGAAAAAACGAATCATGATTATCTGACAGAACTAAGAGATACTTTTGCCTATTCTCCATTCAGGAAAATCACAGCGATGTATGATATGATCTGGTATGGTGATCGGCCGGTAAATAAAGAACTATACAGCTATTTTTCTTCGGAAATGGATACACTTTCCACTGATCTGCTTAACGGAAAAAGCTCCGGTAGTTCTCATCTGACAGAGGTAAAGGAGGGTGGTGATGTTGAATAGCCGGAAGATAGCGTTGGCTGTAGTGTTATTGGTGGCGGGATTATTGGCCTTTCTGTTCCTGCGCTCGTCCGACTCATTCAATTGGGAGGTTACTTACAATGCGGAAAGTAAGGAGCCTTATGGCTTGTATATGACCACTACATTGCTGAAAAGTTATTTCCCTGATTCAAAATTTAAAATGTTGTCGTCTTCTCCGAAGGAAGAGTTGAGGGTAAAAAGAGAAGATCCGGCGGTGTATTTTTTCGTGGGCGAAAATTTTCCCAATGATTCTAACCTCGTCAATCAAATACTCGCATTTGCTGATAGCGGCAATACTGTTTTTATTAGTTGTCATTATGCCTCATCTGCATTGCTGGATAAAATATTTGCTGATACCTGTCTGGAAGCTGGTGCCGAATTTACTTCTAAGAGCGGGAAAGAGGTAGCTCTGGAGGTTGCTGATTATTCAGCGGAAGGTGCGCAGTTGAAATTGCAATATTATTTTAAGGACCTGGTATTAGATCACAGCTGGTCGTATATGCCGGAGGATTTTTTCTGTGGATCGAATGAAAATATTGAAGTGCTCGGAACCCTTGATTCAAATGATGTAAACTTTGTTTGCAGGTATCATGGCGAAGGAAGAATATTTCTTCATTCAACTCCATTGGCGCTGACGAATTTCTTTATGGATTCAAAAAGCGGTTTCCGTTATAGTTCGGCCTTGTTTACCTATCTCGATCCGGGAGATATTTTATGGGATGAGTATTCAAAGTACTATACGGCTGAATCGCCAGCTGAGCCGGGGCATAGTCCGTTTTCTTTTATTTTATCAGAACCATCTCTTCGTGTCGCCTGGTATTTATCAATTGGGTTGCTGTTGCTTTACCTTGGATTTTATGGGAAACGTCGTCAATCGGTGATTCCTGTAATTGCCCGCAAGAAAAATGATGCAATGCGCTATATAAACACGGTGGGTGATTTGTATTGGCGTCATGCCGGACACAAGGAAATTTGTCTCACAAAACGCAAGCAGTGGAATGCGTATATCCGTTTACGTTATGGAGTTGATTTTACACACCCTGATGATGATAAAATCCGCTTGCTGGTTGATCGTTCGTTGATTGATGAAAAACATATCCGTTCTATGATTACTGTGAATCAGTGGATCAATGATCGCATGGAAATAAGTGTTGAGTTATTACTTGAATGGCATAATCTGACTGAGTATTTCTATAAAAACTGTAAATAGTTATGGAAGAAAATAATCTGAGTGAATTTACCGGACCAATGGAAAATCCGTTGAGTCGTGCGGCTGATGATATTCTGAATGAGATCCGACGCGTGATTGTCGGGCAGGATAAAACAACAGAGCTGTTGATTGCCGGTTTTCTGAGCGGTGGACACGTATTGCTGGAAGGTGTACCCGGAATTGCAAAAACATTGATGGCAAAATTACTGGCTAAAACTATTGCAGTGGATTTTTCACGGATACAGTTTACGCCGGATCTTATGCCTTCGGATGTAGTCGGGACTTCAGTGTTTAATCTGAAAACTTCGGAGTTTGTGTTCAATAAAGGACCGGTATTTTCAAATGTTGTCCTTATCGATGAGATTAATCGTTCTCCGGCAAAGACTCAGGCTGCCTTGTTTGAGGTAATGGAGGAACGGCAGATTACCAACGATGGCGTTACCTATAAACTGGAAGCTCCGTTTTTTATCGTGGCTACACAGAACCCGATTGAGCAGGAGGGTACCTATAAACTTCCTGAAGCACAACTTGACCGGTTTGTATTCCGGATTCGGTTAAACTATCCGACGTTATCTGAGGAACAGTCTATCCTGCGAAAGTTTGCCGAAAACTTTACTTTCTCGAATACGGAGAATGTGAGTCCGGTGATGGATCGTAAGAAGCTGGAAGAATGCCTGAAGCTGATTGAAAAAGTGCATATCGAAGAACAGCTCATCGATTATATTGCTGCCATCGTGAATGCCACTCGTAATCATTCGGGAATATTCCTCGGTGCTTCACCCAGAGCTTCTATCGCGATTCTTAAAACGTCGAAAACAATTGCGGCTATGCGTGGCCGTGACTTTGTTACACCCGAAGATATTCAGACTGTTACATATCCGGTATTAAATCACCGTATCATTCTCACCCCTGAACGTGAAATAGAAGGACTGAGTCCGGAAGATATTATCAGTGAGATTCTTCAGCAAATTGAAGTACCGCGCTAATATGATTTTACGTAATTTCTATACAGGTCGTTGGTTTTACAGCATTGGAATGATCGCTGTGATCATTTTTATGCTGTCTTTCGCTTTGCCGGTATTATTTCCGGTAGGCTGGATCGTACTTGCTGTATGGATATTACTAATCATCGCTGATGTCTTCATTTTGTTCCGGATGAAGCAACCGGTGAAATGCCATCGGGTAACACCGCGGCTAATGAATCTGGGAGATGAGCATCTGATTAAGTTGGAGATAATTTCAGAGGCGGGCAGGGACCTTTATTTTGAAGTGATTGATGAGATCCCAGTACAGTTTCAGTTGCGTGATTTCTTTGTGGAGTTCCGACTTAAGCCTGGTGAACACAAAACGATAGAATATACACTTCGTCCGGTTGTGAGAGGAGAGTATAAATTTAATCATGTGAATGTGTATATTCATTCTGTTCTTCGACTTGTTCAGCGTCGTATTGTTTTCGGGCAAGAAACAGAACTGCCGGTGTATCCTTCTATCATTCAGATGAAGAATATGGCTTTGCAGGTATTTAGCGGAATTACCCGACAATCTGGTATTCGCCGACTAAGACGCCTTGGACATAGCTATGAATTTGAACAAATCAAAAATTATGTTTCCGGTGATGATTACAGAAGTGTGAACTGGAAGGCTACATCTCGTCGAAGGGAACTAATGGTGAATCACTATGTGGATGAGAAGTCGCAGCAGATTTATTCGGTGATCGATAAAAGCAGGAGCATGATGCTTCCTTTTAATGGATTAAGTCTAATGGACCATGCGATTAATACGACACTGGCTTTGTCGAATGTGATTTTAAAAAAGGATGATAAGGCCGGACTTATAACTCTCTCCGATAAGATCGACAGTTTTGTAGTAGCAGAGAGAAACCGGGTGCAACTAAAACGAATGCTGGATGCTTTGTACAAGCAGGAGGAAAGTGATTGTGAATCCAATTATGATCTGCTCTATACTGCAGTGCGACAGAATATCCATGTAAGAAGTCTCCTGTTTATGTACACCAACTTTGAAAGTATGTATGCATTGGATCGCGTACTTCCCATATTACGAAAGTTGAATAAACTGCATTTGCTGGTGGTTGTATTCTTTGAAAATTCAGAGGTAAAAGATTTTATGAATCAACCGGCTGGTTCAGTGCGTGAGGTTTATACTAAAACAATTGCGCGACAGGTAAATGCAGAGAAAGCACAAATCGCTTTCAGATTGCGCCAGTTCGGTATTCAGGTAGTTTACACAACACCAGAAGATCTTTCTATCAATACAATTAATAAATACCTCGAGTTAAAAGCGAGAGGTATGATTTAATCAACGACGGTTTATCACCACTGTTTTGGCAAGACGATCATGCAGGGTTTGTTTTCGCTGATCAAATGCAGCCATGATAAATCCTATACCAAGAAGTAATCCGGATAAAATTTTCGCGAAATATCTTCCTGTTGCTCTAGAGAAACTGATTCGTTCACCATTTTCATTCACTACCACAATTCCAACTGCCATTTTGCCCAGTGTACCACGGTTTTTAGAGCTCTCCATTAATGCATAATACAACCAGTTGATGACAAGCATGGTTATATACATTCCGAAGATCGCCCCAGCTAAAAATCCTGAGTTGGCAGGGTCAGAGATCTTTTGCATATTATCCTGAACACCAAGAAAAAATAAACCTACCATCGCTACCACATTAGCTATGTACATCACGAATGAATCAATCAATGATGCCGCAACCCTTATCCAGAAACCGGAATAAATCATTCGGGGTGCGGTTTGTTCAATGTCGAGAATTTCTTCCATTTTCAAGTGTTTTCTTGTTCCGAATATACCCAATTGATGCAATTTTGGTCCGTTTCTTCCGGATTTCAGCTACTTCATTTTTTGACCGATTGCATCCGATTTGTCGAACAAAGGGCATTATTTTCGAAAAAATCCGCATTATGCCTTTTTGGTTTATATTGTAAATGGTTGTCATTCAGAATTTTGCGTGAATATCAATATTCCGCTGATCCTCAAACTTTTCCTCCTTAGAATTGTTCTAAATAAGCTATTAAGCCGTAACTTTGCCCTATGATAACTGTGACTGAAAAAGCCCGAGAAAAAGCCTATGAGCTTATACGTGCTGAAAACCGCCCGGAAGATTCCTTTATCCGCGTTGGGGTTCAGGGAGGTGGCTGCTCTGGTTTGAGCTATATGCTTGAGTTTGATAACCAAATGAAGGCAGACGATAAAGTGTTCGAAGATAAAGGCATTAAAATCGTTTGCGATAAAAAAAGTTTCCTGTATCTCATCGGAACTGAACTCGATTTCAGCGATGGACTGAACGGAAAAGGATTTCAATTCAATAACCCGAACGCTTCAAGAACTTGCGGCTGCGGCGAATCATTTGCTGTTTAATTCCCTGACTGAAGAAAGTCATTTGCGATAAACTGATATTATGTCTGAAGACTTAAAAATACTCGACGAAGTCACGAACTCCGAATACAAATGGGGCTTCGTGAGTAATATTGAAAGTGATAATGCACCGAAAGGACTGAGCGAAGATATTGTTCGGTTTATCTCGATGAAAAAGAATGAACCGGAATGGCTGCTCGAATGGCGTCTGAAAGCTTTTCGTTACTGGCAAACATTAACGGAGCCGAAGTGGCCAAATGTGAGTTATCCGGAAATTGATTTCCAGGATATCATTTACTATTCTGCTCCGAAGAAGAAAATTACTTTGAATAGTCTCGATGAATTGGATCCGGAAATCAAAGCTACTTTCGATAAGCTCGGTATTTCTCTCGAGGAACAGAAACGTTTGGCCGGTGTGGCAGTGGATGCCGTAATCGACAGTGTGTCGGTGAAAACTACTTTCCGTGAAACATTGGCGGAACTTGGTATCATCTTTTGTTCATTCAGTGAAGCTGTTCATGATTACCCTGATCTGATTAAAAAATACCTGGGATCTGTTGTCCCATATACCGATAACTTCTATGCAGCCTTGAACAGTGCTGTTTTCAGTGATGGTTCGTTCTGTTATATTCCAAAGGGTGTTCGTTGTCCGATGGAGTTAAGTACCTACTTCCGCATCAACAGCGCAGGTACCGGGCAATTTGAACGTACACTGATTATTGCCGACGAGGGTGCTTATGTTAGCTATCTCGAAGGTTGTACTGCTCCGATGCGTGATGAGAATCAATTGCACGCAGCAGTAGTAGAGATTGTTTCGCACACTGATGCTAACGTGAAATACAGCACAGTGCAGAACTGGTATCCCGGAGATAAAAACGGAAAAGGTGGTATCTATAATTTCGTAACCAAGCGCGGTATCTGTATGGGTGATCGTGCGAAGATTTCCTGGACACAGGTAGAAACCGGTTCTGCAATTACCTGGAAGTATCCTAGCGTTATTTTGAAAGGAGATTATTCCACCGGTGAATTTTACTCTGTTGCTGTTACCAATAATATGCAGCAAGCAGATACAGGAACAAAAATGATTCACATCGGAAAAAATACACGCAGTACGATTGTTTCAAAAGGTATCTCTTGTGGACGTAGTCAGAATTCATATCGCGGATTGGTGCGCATTGGAAAGAATGCTACACATGCCCGTAACTTCTCGCAATGTGATTCACTGCTTATCGGTGATAAATGCGGTGCTCATACATTTCCATATCTCGAAGTAGGAAATAAAACAGCGAAAGTAGAACACGAAGCAACCACCAGTAAAGTGGGCGAAGATCAGATCTTCTATTGCAATCAGCGTGGAATTTCTACTGAAGATGCAGTGAACCTGATCGTGAATGGTTATTGCAAAGAAGTATTCAATCAATTGCCAATGGAGTTTGCTGTGGAAGCACAGAAGCTACTGGCTATCTCTCTCGAAGGATCTGTAGGTTAATCTCGATTCCTTCTGCCGCGTAGCTAAATGCTATACGGTATTCATTCAACTTATTTCATCGAAGAAAAATGATGTTATCAATAAACAATCTCCAGGCGTCTGTTGAAGGTAAACAAATCCTGAACGGACTTAATTTCGAAGTAAAACCAGGCGAAGTGCATGCCATCATGGGACCAAATGGTTCCGGAAAAAGTACATTGGCATCTGTTCTCGCGGGTCGTGAAGAATATGAAGTGACAGGCGGGAATGTATCATTTCTGGGAGAGGATCTGCTGGAAATGTCGCCGGAAGATCGTGCACGTCACGGTTTATTTCTGGCTTTTCAGTATCCTGTAGAGATTCCTGGAGTAAGCAATGCCAACTTCCTGAAGACTGCAGTGAATGAAGTGCGCAAAGGCCGTGGTCTTGAAACACTCGATTCAAAGGAGTTTCTGAAACTGATGAATGAGAAAATGAAATTGGTGGAGATGGATAAAGCCATGACACAACGTTCAGTGAATGAAGGGTTCAGTGGTGGAGAAAAGAAGCGTAATGAAATTTTTCAGATGGCGATGCTCGAACCAAAACTGGCGATTCTGGATGAAACAGATTCCGGTCTGGATATTGATGCTTTACGTATCGTTTCAAACGGCGTGAATGCATTACGTAGCCCTGAGCGTTCGTTCATTGTTATTACCCACTATCAGCGCTTACTCGATTATATCGTTCCGGATTTTGTTCACGTTTTATACAAGGGTAGAATTGTGAAATCAGGTACCAAGGAACTGGCTTTGGAACTGGAAGAAAAAGGATATGACTGGATTAAAGAAGAAGTTGCTGTAAACGCCTGATAAAATGTCGACAATTACTACACATACCACTGCGGTTCAAACCTACTTACAGGAGGCGCAGGAATTCGCTGACCGTTTCGGCACTACTTCGCCCGAGTGGATGGCGTTTCGCCGCGCAGCTGCAGATGTTTTTGCAAAGACGGGATTCCCTACTACAAAACATGAGGAATGGAAATACCTGAATTTTTCATCATTGCAATCTGGTGGATTCCGTACAGCTTCTCCGAATGATGTTCAGCGACTCGAAAGTAAGGATGCTGCTGAATTCAGATTGGCAGGCACTGATGCTGCTTTGATCGTGATTGAAAATGGTAAGCTCAATACTGCCGCTTCCACTTTGAATGCACTTCCTGCCGGTATTCGCGTGGGAGGTCTTGACGAACTTGGACACCTTCCGGAAGTACAGGCTCATTTATATAAACACGCTGCAGTAGAAGGAGAACCATTTGTTGCACACAATACCATGCTGAGTTTCTCTCCTGTTATTGTACTTGTAGAGAAGAAAGCGAAGGTGCAGCAGCCCGTTCAATTGGCGATGGTTGCAATGGCTGGAATGGATGCCGTTTGTGTACCGGTGCGTATTCTGGTAGTTGCTGAAGAGCAATCGGAATGCACCATAATGGAAAGTTATCATACTCACGGTAACGGATTACCGATATTTACAAATTCTGTTACCGAAACAGTGATAGGAAAAGCAGCAGTCGTTCATTACTCCAAAGTACAGGTGGAAAATGATTCAACGACCCATGTTGCTTATCATAAGGTGCATCATGCCCGCGATAGTTATCAGCACCTCACTACATTAACACTGGGTGGATCGCTGGTTCGTAATAACCTGCATATTCGTCTCGATGATGAGCAGATTAACTCCTACCTCAATGGTTTGTATGTGGTGAATGGTACACAGGTGGTAGATAATCATACCCTCGTGGATCATGCCATGCCGAATTGCCACAGCAATGAACTGTACAAAGGAATCATTGATGAGCAGGGACAGGGAGTGTTCAATGGAAAAATCTGGGTGCGTCAGGATGCGCAGAAGACAAATGCGTACCAGAGTAATAAAAACTTATTGCTCAGTAACGAGGCTTCCATGAATACCAAACCACAATTGGAGATTTATGCAGATGATGTGAAATGCAGTCATGGTGCTACTACCGGCCAACTCGACGAAGAAGCATTGTTTTATCTCCGTGCGCGTGGTATCGGTGAAGCTAATGCCCGTGCATTGCTAAATCATGCCTTTGCTGCCGATGTAATCAATCAGGTGGAGAATGAAAGTATTCGCGAGAGCCTGATGACATTACTTGACCGGAAGTTAAGTTAGTATTGGAAGGAATTCGCAACAAATAAAGTGTTGCGTTAGTTATAGAAGGAAACTAATTGTCAGATGACCACATTCAATGTAGCAAAACATAGAGAGGATTTTCCGCTGCTGAAAGAAACAGCGTATGGAAAGCCATTGGTTTATTTTGACAATGCTGCTACTTCGCAAAAACCGGCCGTTGTTATTCAGTCGCTGGTTGATTACTACACACATTACAATGCCAATATACATCGCGGAGTTCATTTCCTTTCACAGAAAGCTTCTGCTGCTTTCGATGATGTTCGTGTGAAAGTTCGGGATTTCATTCATGCTGCCACGGAGCAGGAAATTATTTTTGTTCGTGGTACCACTGAGGCGATTAACCTGGTTGCGTCAACTTATGGTCGTCAGCATGTAAATAAGGGCGATGAAGTGTTGATCTCAGCTATGGAGCACCACAGTAATATTGTTCCCTGGCAGATGCTATGTGAAGAGAAAGGTGCTACATTGAAGGTGATCCCAATGAATGATAAAGGAGAGTTGCTACTTGATCAGCTGGATGCACTTTTGACGGATAAAGTAAAAATTGTTTCGCTGGTACATATCTCCAATTCATTAGGTACAATTAACCCGGTGAAAGAGGTGATACGTAAAGCTCATGCAAAAGGAATTCCGGTATTAGTCGATGGAGCACAGAGTACTGCGCATATGTCGATTGATGTGCAGGAACTTGATGCTGATTTTTTTGCGTTCAGCGGACATAAAATTCTTGGTCCAACCGGTGTGGGATGTTTATACGGGAAGTTAGCCTTATTGGAGCAGATGCCACCGTATCAGGGCGGAGGAGAGATGATTCACTCTGTCAGTTTTGAAAAGACCAGTTACAACGAAGTTCCCTACAAGTTCGAAGCAGGTACACCCAATATTGCAGATGTAATTGCACTCGGTGCAGCAATTGATTACTGGAATACGATTGATCGTAAAGCTGCCGCTGAATGGGAGCATGAGCTGATGCTGTATGCAACTGAAAAAATCAAAACGATAAAAGGTGTTCGTTTAATTGGAACGGCCGCGGAGAAAGCCTCCGTTGTTTCGTTCATCATTGAAGGTGTAAATGCTCTGGATGCAGGAATGTATCTTGATACAAAAGGTGTGGCAGTACGTACCGGACACCATTGCACTGAACCGGTCATGACCCGCCTGGGAATACCGGGCACACTTCGTGCTTCATTTATGTTTTACAATACAAAGGAGGAAATTGATGTGTTCGCTGAACAACTCGCGAAAGCAGTTTCCTTCCTCCAACCGGCCATAGCAGGATGAATTCAATAGCAGAAATAGAACAGGAAATCATTGCTGATTTCGAACTCTTCGAAGGATGGGAGGAGAAGTATCAGTATATAATTGAAATCGGACAAAAGCTTCCGCCGCTGGACGATAAATACAAAACAGAAGACTATAAAATTAAAGGTTGTCAGAGCTCAGTATGGCTGCATGGAGAAGAGCGGGAAGGTCGACTCTTTTTCAGTGCCGACAGTGATTCCACCTTTGTGAAAGGAGAAATTGCATTGCTGATGAATGTACTCAGCGGCCAAAAAGCAGAAGATATACTGAATGCTCCATTGTCGTTTATTGATGCAATCGGACTTCGTCAACACGTAGCCGTTACCCGTGCAAACGGATTGGCGGCCATGATTAAACAAATGAAAACCTATGCCCTCGCTGTTTCAACTGTTCAGAGATAAACTCAAGGACGAAAAGAGCCGGGAGAATGAAAATATGGCTGAATCGGAAAATATACCGGAAGTAAAATCATTGCGCGAAAGGGTCATCGATGTGCTGAAGAGCTGTTATGATCCTGAAATTCCTGTGGATATCTGGGAACTAGGCCTGATTTATGAAATTAATATAAGCGAAGGCAACGACGTCCATATTAAAATGACCCTGACTTCACCTGCATGTCCGGTAGCGGAAACTTTGCCTCCGGATGTAGAGCAGAAAGTGCGTGATATCGCAGACGTGAATACCGCGAAAGTGGAAATTACTTTTGATCCGCCATGGGAGAAGGAAATGATGAGTGAAGAGGCGAGACTGGAACTGGGAATGTGGTAATCAAAGTTTTTAAGTTTAATGGTCCCTGAGTAGCGACTATGTACTTTGAGTTACTAACAGTACTCACGCGTATCGAAGGGCTAGGTTTCAAAGTTTCTGGGTTTATGGGTTTGTTGTTTTTTGGGTTGGTGAAATATTGATTGATAGAGATGAAGTAACGGATTCTGTTAAAGGATGAGTGAAATAATTAATAAGGTAGCAGAGAGTGGATTGATTACGATCGATCTGGAAGCGTATTATCCTGAAGGGGAGCGGATCACTTTTGACATTGCTCCATTGCTGGTAGAAGGCTTGTTGTTACGTGAGAAAGATTTCAGAACATTTATTGCAGAGCATAACTGGAGTGCTTACACTGG
>JAGOJO010000164.1 GCA_017995075.1 Bacteroidia bacterium
ACGGATGTTCCTTGCCGTTAGAGCTCTTTTCGGCGGCTGCATACCCAACAAAATTCGTATTGGAACCACTGATCATAATAAGTGATAAGATGCGTTGTGCCTCGTCTGCATCTCCTGCAATGAGTAATCTCTTGCGAATACTGTCTGCAAATCTATAGCGTCGGAAGCCGGAGAAGTGGAGTGCAAGCCGTGTAAGCGTTACAGATAAACTGGCCCAGGCTGTTCCGAATAGTATTAAGGCTCTGCTGAAGCGTAATGTTTCAGGGAGCAACGCATATCCTACCAGAATCACAACAGTACCGGTGAGCAGTCCTCTGATCATTCTGGAAATCCTGATGGGCTGGTCATAACCTCCGCTGAGAAAGGCTGAAACAATCCATACTCCAATATAAATTGGTACAACTACATTCATGAAAAAGGGCGGGTATTGGGCAACCTGTTGGTTGATGGACCAGTAATTTTTTATAGCTACCATCCCAAGATAAATCAATGCTCCATCAGCAATCGGTAACCATATCCGTTCAACAAATCGTTTTACAATGGCAATCCCGGCACGTAACCAGATCGCCATATTGATCAGGAAAGCGAAGAGTGCGGCTCCTCCCGGTGCAAAGTGTTTGCGGGCGAAAATAACCATCGCTCTGTAAAACACAAAGACATAGTTGACGCTGCTTTTTTTAGTGCTCTCTCCCTTGTAGTGAATGATACTCGTTTCAGGGAAGTAGTAGTTTTTATATCCGCCTTTCGTGATCCGGTAGCTCAGGTCGATGTCTTCTCCATACATGAAATAATCTTCATCTAACAGCCCGACTTTATCGAGTGTTGCTTTTCTCATCAGCATGAATGCACCGCTGAGTACATCAACTTCATGTGTTTGTTGCTTGTCGAGATATCCGAGATGATAACGGCCGAATATTTTGGATTTTGGAAATAGTGCGGATAGCCCGAAGATTTTATAGAATGCAACCAGTGGAGTAGGGAGTCCGCGTTTTGATTCAGGCAGGAAATTTCCTTTTCCGTCAATCATGTGTACACCCAAACCACCGGCATCAGGATGAGTATCCATGAATTGCACTACTTTGCGAAAGGTAGATTCTTCAACAACAGTGTCAGGATTGAGAAGCAGAACGTATTCACCGGTTGATTTTCGGATAGCCTGGTTGTTAGCTTTACTGAATCCTAAATTCTCCGTGTTTGCGATGAGATGTACCTCCGGAAATAATTCTCGTACCATCTCTACACTTCCGTCGCTACTCGTATTGTCAACTACAAATACTTCGGTTTGAAGTCCTGCAACAGCCTTGCGTACTGACTGCAGGCATTGCTCCAGAAAATACCTGACATTATAGTTGACAATGATGATGCTGAGTTTCATGCCGGATTGACCTTGTCGCGCTATTTGATGAGTTGGTTGTCGTAAGGTACGCGGTTGATGATGGATCGTCCGAGTGTGACCTCGTCAGCATACTCCAGTGCGCCTCCGATGGCTACTCCCCGTGCGAGTGTGGATATCTTAACGTCGAAAGGCTTTAATTTCTTGTACAGGTAGAACAAAGTTGTGTCGCCTTCCATCGTAGTGCTCAAAGCAGCAATGACCTCCTGCACCTCACCACGCCCTGTTTTTTCACATAAACTCTCAATATTGAGCTGTGAGGGACCAATACCATCCATGGGAGAGATCAGTCCGCCTAAAACGTGGTAAAGTCCTTTGTAGGAACTCGTGTTCTCGATAGCCATCACATCTCGGATATCTTCTACTACGCAAACGAGGTGTGGGTCGCGCTTTGGATCAGTGCAAATGCTGCAAAGTTCCTCTGCTGAGATATTGTGACAGTTTCGGCAATAGCGGAGTTCCTTTCGAAGGCGAATCAGCACTTCTCCGAAGTGTTCGACATTCTCTGCCGGCGTTTTAAGGAGATGAAGCACCATGCGTAAAGCACTCTTTTGGCCGATCCCGGGAAGCTGGGAAAATGCTTCAATGGCTTCGTCGAGAATGCTGGAGGGGTTTTGCAAGGGGATTGGATTTGTACAAAATTACGAAAGTGGCATTGTTCAAAAAAACTAAATGGGCCGGTTGATTGGTTTTATTTGCATCTTTTCTTTGTTCTACCCGAAAAAACTATGTCTCCAGCACTCATTGTCACCTTAATTGCCCTCTATTTCCTGGTTTTATTGTGGATTTCCTGGTATACCGCCCGTGGCGCCGGAAATCAGGCTTTCTTCCTGGGGAATAAAAATTCGCCCTGGTATATCGTCGCCTTTGGGATGATCGGTACCTCCCTTTCGGGTGTGACTTTCGTCTCGGTTCCGGGAACGGTGGCCGCGTCGGGGATGTCGTACCTGATGGTGGTCTTCGGATATTTTATCGGGTATATGGGTGTGGCGTATATTCTGCTTCCGCTTTATTATCGGCTGCAGTTGACCTCGATTTATCATTATCTGCAGCAGCGTTTTGGAATGACGAGCTATAAAACCGGAGCGCTCTTGTTTATCGTTTCCCGTACAGTTGGTGCTACAGCAAGGCTCTATCTTGTGATCAGGGTACTGCAGGAGTTGGTGATGAATCAACTGAATGTGCCGTTTGTTGTTTCTGCCATCTTTATTCTTCTGTTGATCCTCGCTTATACGTTCAAAGGTGGTGTGAAAACGATTGTGTGGACCGACACCCTGCAAACAACCTTCATGCTGGGTGGTTTGATTGCTTGTGTGGTGTATGTGCTGCAGCATCTCGATTTGAGTTTCAGTGAAGCCTGGAATGGTATGCAGAATGCAGGTTATACGAAGTTGTGGGTGACACAGTTGAATAGTCCGGCGCATTACCTGAAACATCTCCTCGGCGGCGCATTTATCGCATTAACCATGACCGGTCTCGATCAGGAAATGATGCAGAAAAATATCAGTGTGAAAACTCTAGCAGATTCACAGAAGAATGTGGTGACGTTGAGTGTGATTCTGATTTTTGTGAATTTCCTGTTTCTGTTCCTGGGTGGAGTATTGTATCTCTATAATACCCACTATCAACTCGGACTTAAAGGCGATGATCTCTTCCCGACATTGGCAATGCAGCATTTTCCTCCGGTGATGGGGTTGGTGTTTATCATTGCGCTGATCAGTGCATTGTTCCCCTCAGCAGATGGTGCTATCACTGCGCTGACTTCTTCGTTTTGTCTCGATATTCTGGGTATCCGTAGAAATCCGGATTTAAGCGAGGATCAACAGACTGCAGTTCGTCGCCGTGTGCACCTGGCATTCGCTGCTGTGTTTTTGCTTTGTGTGCTCATCTTTCACTGGATTGATAACCGCAGTATCATCGATCTTATTTTAAAACTTGCTGGTTACACCTATGGGCCATTGCTCGGACTCTTCGCCTTTGGTGTGTTGATGAAAGCTAAGCTGAAAGAGAAACTTGTCCCGATCGTATGTCTCATCGCTCCTCTTATAACCTGGTTCCTGGCTGAAAATGCAGCTGTATGGTTCAATGGGTTTAAGTTCGGCTATGAACTGCTGCTCGTGAACGGATTGATTACGTTTGTAGGATTGTGGGCCGTGAGAGAAAATGAATAATGAATTGGGTGGCTTCAATAAAACATTCGAAAAAGTAATTTTATTCTTTTATCAATTTAAAATGTGAAACCACATTTTTATCAGGGCCTTCAAGAACTAAAATATAAACACCGGGATTCAACTCGGATATATCGATTTCAGAACTTCGTGTTTCTTGCAGAGAAATTTCTTTTAAAAGCTGACCTTGAGTATTCAGAAAGTACAGTGAATGAGATTTCCTGTCTTTATTCTCATGATACTGAATTGTAATCGAGTTTGATGCGGGATTTGGGTAGATAAAAGAAGTAGAAATTGTCCCGGTCGGATCTATGCCTGTTGTACTTCCTGTTCCGGATATTTTTGTGAAGTGTATCGCATTTATT
>JAGOJO010000078.1 GCA_017995075.1 Bacteroidia bacterium
TTATCGTTTTCAGAAATCAGGCGCGCTATTGAGCGGATTACAACTCTCGAAATATTTTCATCCTATAAGCCATTATGGAGCGTAATAAGATAAAAGCGAATTCTTATATTTGTTTTTGCACGAACTGCCGTTATGCGGCATTTTAAAACGACACGACAACAAACAAAAATATGAGTTTAGCATATAAAGTTTACTGCAAGAAAGTTTCAAAAGACATGGTTCCAAAAATCATGAAACGACTAAATGACTTTGACATGGTCGTTAATGTTCATCCTGACTTTAAATTTGACGCTGAAGATGATTCGGGCTTTTTACCATTTAAGTTTCGATTGACAAAGCCACCTTTCGACATTTTAAAAGATAAGGATTTAAAAAGTGGCTTTGAATTATACATTGACGAGTTTGACCTACAAACGGAAAAAGAAAAATTAAAACCTAAGTTGAGTTTCTTTGACAAACTCTTGGGTAAAAAGTCTCAAGAAGTTCCATATGCAACCCCTGACATAGAAGCTCGACTAAAGGACTGTAAAATTGCTGTTTCATTTGTTTGGCACGCAAGTGACAGTTTTGCATTAAGATTTTCGTCATTGACAAGTGCAATCTTGACCGAATTGACAAATGGAGTTTGTTCATACGAAGATGAAACTTGGTATGAAAACAAAAATATCGTTGACAATGCATTTAAGGAAGTAATTGAATTCGAGCAGACGTTAACGGAAGTAGACCTTGACTTTGTAGAATTTGACGAATGGTAGGACAAGAAAAACGTTATGCGGCATTTTAAAAGAAACCGAACGGACAGAAAAATGCAATGATAAGGAATAGAATAACAATATTTTTAAGTTTGACTATGTTGGTCTGTTCCTGCTCGACAGTAAGACTTAAAAGCAGAATAGATAAAGACCAATACTTAGACGTCAATTCTTTTGACAAACTAAGTGGTGACTTCAAGAACTCAAAAGATGACACTATTTATCATTACAGCACTCTTTATAACAACTTTAATTACGACACATTATATAGGCAGAAAGACCTTATTGTTAATTTCAAACCAATCGACAAAAACATAATAAAATTAAAAGTATTTGACAACGAAACTGCAATTGACAGCTTGACAATTAAGGGTAAATATAGAAAAGGTTATTTCAAAGTAAGACGACAAGTAAAAGCAAATTTTATCGCAGGACCTTTACTTTGGGTTTTAGCTGAAAACACAAAATATATTGGCTTGACAAAAGACAATAATTTAGTAGTTATGAATTCAGGTGGTTCAGGATTTTTACTATTAATTGCGTTTCCCATTTTCGCAGCAGGTGGAGGACAAACAAACATTGAATATGAACGACAGAGATAAAAAACGACCGCATAACAGCACCTACCCAAAAGTGGCGGTTCAGTGGTTAAATCATCCCGATAGTTATCGGGATTGTGCTTCTATCATAGTTTGTGCTTAGCTGACAGAGAAGTGCTTAGAAATCGCCAACTTCTTGTAGCTGCAAAACATCTGACTGTGCAAAAACCAGATGAGAAACCGTAAGAATTAAATATATGAAAAATATTTCGGACAGAGGTCCGTTTAAAGATATGAAGAATGGGAGTTTTTGCACGCTTCCTGCGATCAAGGCATCGTGGAGCTGACGTTACATACTATCGTAACAAAGAGCAAAGTGACATCGACACAATTGGTAAACTTTAAAATTAATGAGAAGGATTTTTGAAATATTGTTCTTGATACTCATAGCTATAAAAGGGCATAGTCAATTACCGAATAAAACAAATGAAGATTTTCGAATTCTTTGTGATAGCAAGAAAATACTATTCGTTGATTCGTTAGGGCAAGAAATTAGTTCTAACCAATTCAAATTAGTTTATAATGGAATTGACAGCATTTATCTAGACCAGTTGAATGATGTAGATTTTAATAATTTAATTGGAGCATACCCGGGTGAATCAAACCCAATGGATTCTACTAGAAAGTATTGCGTTATGTGTAGAGAAGAAGCTATTAAAATTGTTGATTCAATAGATATTAACAACAATGGAGTGAAAGAATTATTCTTGCTTCGACAATGGTATTGTTCCTCAACTCCGCCTAATGTCGACCCTTATGGTGTTGTTGTGGGAGGACAACAGCTAGTGATGAGCAAACATGAAGTTTGGGATGTCAAGGCGAAAAAGAAAATATTTGAAATCAAAAACATGCTAGAAAATCAAATGTCTGTTTCTACCAGTGTAGTAAAAAGTAGAGGATATGTGATTAATGTAAGTATAAATAAGTTTGGTTCTATTATTCTGTCAAATCTAACTGGTGATATTTTTGGGAATATGCCTGAATTGGGAACATATAACTATCATACTGATACAAACGCCTACAAGAAAGAATAGAATGAGCTGGCTTTTGGAGATTCCGCACCTTGTTGACACCGAATTCCGATTCACGTTGGTACCCTATTCCATCAAAGCTAACCCTCTGACGGGCGTTATGTTAAAATGCAAATGAATGATGTCAGGCATGGGATGGTTTTCCTGGTGTACAACTTTGTCCGGATAGTGGATATTTTCGGCTGCAAAGGACTAAAAAAGTGCCTGTAGAAGTGTTTTATCTCGCTCTCAACGTTATTGAGCCTTATTGAGCGTAATACAACTTTTGGGATATTTTCAACCTATATGCCATTATGGAAGGTTATAGGTTAAAACGAATTATTATATTTGTTTTTGCACTTATGATTTGAACTCGGCTATTCGTATTTAGTGAATAAACAAATATTCCAACAACATATCAATTAAAATCAAATGAAACGTATTTTGCTATCTGTTCTGTTTGTAACCGTTACAACAATTTCATTATTGAGCCAGGTTCCTGTACAAATCACCACCACTTTTGATCAGGACTGCAACAGCTATTATAATATTCCGCAGACTATAATTGGTAACAAAGTGTTTTTCAAAGTAAATTATGATGAACTATGGGTAAGTGACGGTACTTCTGGTGGCAGTATGTTATTGAAGGATTTTAATATGAGTAATTGGTCTATTGGTAATTTTATTGCTTTTAACAATGAGTTGTTTTTTACAGCTCAACTCAACGGTAACGGAACCAACCTTGAACTTTGGAAAAGTGATGGTACAATTGGTGGTACACAACAAGTGGCAGTATTAGGACACGATTGCAATAATTATTTTGATATTGTAGTCGCAAATATAAATAGTAAAATATTTTTTAAGGTTAATTATGATCAACTATGGGTGAGCGATGGAACCACAGGTGGCACCCAGTTGCTTAAGGATTTTAACATGAGCTCTTTTGCCATCGGCAATTTTTTTGAGTTCAATAATACATTGCTCTTAACCGGGCAACTAAATGGTAACGGAGCCAACCTTCAACTTTGGAAAAGTGATGGTTCAGTTGGCGGTACACAGCAAGTGGCAGTAATAGGTCATGATTGCAATAATTATTTTGATTTTACATTCGCAAATGTAAACAACAAAGTGTTTTTTAAGGTAAACTATGATATCCTATGGGTGAGCGATGGAACCACAGGAGGCACACAGATGCTGAAAGATTTTAATATGAGCACCTATCCTATCAGCAATTATATTGTTTTAAACAATGAGTTTCTTTTTACAGCGCAACTTAATGGTAACGGAACTAACCTGGAACTTTGGAAAAGTGATGGTACGGTTGCCGGTACACAACAAGTGAAAGTAATAGGTCAGGTTGCAACCAGCTATTCAACAATTCCGTACGTCATAGTAAACAACAAAGTGTTTCTTAAAATAAACTATGATGAATTATGGGTAAGTGACGGTACTTCTGGTGGCAGTATGTTATTGAAGGATTTTAATATGAGTAATTGGTCTATTGGTAATTTTATTGCTTTTAACAATGAGTTGTTTTTTACAGCTCAACTCAACGGTAACGGAACCAACCTTGAACTATGGAAAAGTGATGGTACAGTTGGTGGCACACAACAAGTGGCAGTATTAGGACACGATTGCAATAATTATTTTAATATTGTAGTAGCAAATATAAATAGTAAAATATTTTTTAAGGTAAATTATGATCACCTGTGGGTGAGCGATGGAACCACAGGTGGCACCCAGTTGCTTAAGGATTTTAATATGAGTACATATTCTATCGGCAATTTTATTGATTTCAATAATACATTACTCTTAACAGGACAACTTAATGGTAATGGAGCTAATCTTGAACTTTGGAAAAGTGACGGTACGGTTGGTGGCACACAACTAGTAAAAGTAATAGGTCAGGTTTCGACCAACTACACAACTATTCCATATGCCATCGTAAACAACAATGTGTTATTTAAAATTAATTATGACGTTTTATGGAAATGTGATGGCACGACAGCAGGCACACAGCAGCTTAAAGATTTTAATATGAGTAATTGGTCAATTGGAAATTTTACCACACTTGGGAATACCCTATTACTAACAGCACAAGAAAATGGCAACGGTACAGCGGTAGATTTATGGGCCCTTGTAATACCCACTTTAATTAGTGATATTACAGAACCTGTTACTTTTTCAATTTATCCGGTGCCCGCCACCGATTATTTAAATATATCACTCACCGAAACAATTGTAGAGGCATCCTACTATATTTTCAATCTTGAAGGTAAGATTATTCAAGAGGGAGTATTTGATGAATCACGTAGGATTCAACTCTCCTCTAACATGCCACAGGGATGTTATTTTATTGGTATCCGAAACAACTATTTTTCAGATGTGAAGAAGTTTCTTGTTGTCAAATGAAACTATAGTTCCCACCGTATTAAATCAAGAATTATAATAAAACAAAACATATGATAGCAAATACACCAAAACCACCTTATTATGCAGTAATTTTTAGTTCGGTAAATACTGAAAATATTGCTGACTACTCAGAAATGGCCGATAAAATGGTTGAATTAGCGAGAAAACAAGAAGGATTCCTTGGAATAGAAAGTGCAAGGAATGATTTGGGAATTACTGTTTCGTATTGGCAAGATTTGGACTCTATAAAAAAATGGAAGGAAAATGCCGAACATTCTATCGCACAAGTACAGGGCAGAAAAAAATGGTATCAATCCTACAAAACAAGAATTGCAAAAGTTGAAAGAGATTATGGATTTGAAAAGGAATTAGGCGAATGATACAACACATAATGAAACTTGAACATTTGGCAACCCAGGTTTCGGAATATGTTATTCATTCCTCACCTTTATCATTATATATCTCTTATTAGTCCGCAGCATTATTGTAACAGAAAAGTGGATTTCGTTTTTCGGAATATTAGGGTTGTTAATTGTTTTTGAGTTTATTAATCTTCTTATTCATCCCTTCTTAGAACGAATAACCCATCATTCACCCCTATTAATGCTAATTGCTTTAGTTGCCATTGCCTCATTACTTATACCCCTTCATCACCGTCTGGAAAAATGGATAATGAAAAAAATGACGGAGAAGAATAAGAAAATACGGCTGGAGAATGCGATTAAGAATATTGAACAATTGGAGGAAAAGTAGAATCCATATATTTTAGTACTTGTAGGTACAATTAAATTGGTTCCAAACTTACAATTCACCGGTCTTATCGGGGATTTTTTTAGGAAAAATGTAATCATGGTAGTGTCCGCATGTAATAATAGGGTTACAATTACGTTTTAAAACGTATTCCTAACCTACCCACCTATGTTAACGAAGGAAAAACTACCCCCTTTGGTTATTGCTATTTGTCTTGTTGAGTTATTAATCTACTGTTGGTCGGTTTGGACCTCAACATTAGATAGAAGTAACTTTTTTGGAATTGAACCCGCATTTATTTTTGATAAATGTGCCCGAATAGCCGGTCGAATTTCAAGTGTCATATTTCTTCTCAATCTTTTAATGGTTGGATATTATGGTCTGAAAAAGATTTATAGAGACGAAAAGTTAAAAGATGCCTTTTTGATTTTAATAACCCTCTTTAGCATTAATCATCTGATTCATTTATTATTTGTGTTGCTGCGTTTTAATAGTCATAACGAATCAATAATTTTTGAAGGACCTGTTAGTATTGGTGGTGCAATCCATGGAGTAATAACTTTTTCACTGATCATTCTCGTTCCAATTCTTCTCTGGAAATTCAAACAATTAAACAAATTTCTCTATTCAACTATAATACTTCACTTGTTGAATAGCAGCTCGTTTATTGTTAAAACATTTTTAGGTAAAATCAAACCACCCGTAGATCCGGCATATCACAACCAGCTGGGTGTTGTAGTTATAACGGTTGCATGTCTGTACATTCTTTATAGGGTTTACGTGGAGAATAGTCGTGATGCTACATCTTTAAATGGGACTAATTAAACCTATACTTTTAATAGTACCCGTGAAGACCACATTTTCTACTGATTCATTTCAATTGAAAGACCTCACTTCTATTATTGATGTCAACTCCGCTTGTTATATAGATAAGTAGTATATTTGAATAGCAATTAAGAAAATAACACAAGGGTTGCAAGCTCCAATTTAACTTTAACATTATTCAGGGGATGCTTCCCTTGTAAAGTTCAGAAATCGATATGAACCTAATACCCATAACACTTAAAGAAGATAAATCCGATAAACTTTACGCTTCTGCTGAATGTCAGCAATTGCTTAGTATTTATGATAGCTTTTATGTTGAAATTGGTTTCAATATCCCTTGGGTGGGTTACTTTGTGATGGATCAGAATCAGATTGTAGGTTCCTGTGGTTTTGTGAGTCAACCCATTGATGGAAAAGTGGAAATTGCTTACTGGACATTTAAGGATTTTGAAGGTCAGGGAATGGCATCATTTGCCTGCAAAGAACTTGTTTCTTTAACCTACCAGACTGATCCCGGATTGATCATCACAGCCAAGACCGCCCCCGAACATAATGCTTCAACTAAAATTTTAGAGAATAACAACTTTCAATTTACCGAAATTGTACAGGATCATGAAATTGGTGACGCCTGGTTGTGGACACATAGAAAATAATGTGAGACCTGGTGAATAGTTGTTAGTTAATAAGGAAAATGAATATTTTTCAACTGACACTCTCTATCGGTACAGTTTTGTCCTAGACAGAAGATATTGTTATTGTAAAAACTTCAGAAGTATTCAACGCTTAACTAAAGTTTGTCGCTGGTAGCATAACATTCCATCCGTCGCATTCCGCCTTTCTTTTGTCGCTATTTGATCCTGTTGATTGATTATAAAAAAGTAAATTTGTACAGCAAACTAATCTGAAATCATGGCAAATATCAATCCCCATATTAACTTCAACGGTAATGCAGAAGAAGCCTTCCTTTTTTATAAATCGGTGTTCGGTGGGGAGTTCAGCAGCATTGTTCGGTTTAAAGAAATATCAAGTCCTGATTTTCCCGTGCCGGAGAAGGAAGCAGATAAAATCATGCATATTGCTTTACCAATCGGCAACAGTATTTTAATGGCGAACGATGTGCCGGAAATTATGGGTCGTACCAACGAAAATGAGAACCGTAGCAAAATTGTAATCAGTGCTGAGAGTAAGGAGGAGGCAGATAAGCTGTTCAATGGACTCTCCGTTGGCGGACAAATAGAAATGCCGATTGATGATAGCCCCTGGGGTTCTTATTTTGGTATGTTCCGCGATAAGTACGGCATTGAATGGATGGTGCAGTTTGAGGGGAAATAAATATCTTATTGGTTGTTGAGGATTCTGCTAATTTCCCACGTTGATTACAGTGAAATTAAAGTTTTAGTGTTGCGAGTCGTTTCGACTTTTCCTCATTTCCCCTCCTCAATCTGATCCCCATCTCGTTTGATGCTTAATCGACTGACTCTTTTCTGTCCGTGCAGCAGGGTTACTTCAACCGGGACTTCCTTCTCCAGACCAGTGGGTATTTCACAATGGATGGATTGCTTTCCGGATACAGCAAAAGGAATATTCATCCGGTGGATTAGTTGTTGTTGCTGTCTGAATTCAATTCTAAGGGAGTCGCCGTTGGAGAGTGTAGTTCCTTTGGTGGGCTCCAAGGTGAATTGCAGCACAACACTGCCATTTTTTAACCTGCGTGCATCTGCCATTTCAAATCTAACGGTATCCACATACGAACTATAAGTTCCGCTAAGCGAGGCATACGGTGATGCCGGCAGATGGAAGTACTGCTGATTCAGCTCTGTTACAGGTAGGATGAATTCCGTCCACTTGATCCATTGATGGCGGTCTACAGTGTTTTTTTGTTGGGCGATGCGTTCGAGGTGTTCGAGTTGGAGTGCGAGTGTGACTGAGGAGTCGCGGCCTTTGTAAGAGGATAAAATCAGACTTTCGATCGGGTAACTCCATCCGCTCATGGCAAAACTGTTTTGTTCGAGAATGTTTTCATCTACGATGGCTTTGCGGATATTGAGTCCGAGGGCGGCGTTGTTGATCTCTTCGATATAGTTTACACGATAAGTGTAGGGAATGGCGGTTATCCGTAGCAGATCACAGTGCAGCAGCAAAACCATCACAAGCCCTACATATCCTGCAAGCCGGCTGAAGAATGTTCTGGTTATGGTGACGAGGTAACCCGCAACAATGGAAAGCATCATTGGTATGGGTAAGAGCATCCGTTCATAATAATTGCTGATCTGGTCGAAGCGGTGTGTCAGACTTAGGGTGATCATGTAACCAACAACAAATACCACTATGAGCGACATTGATTTCCATCTTCGGAATAATCCTGTTGCAAGTACTGCTGCAATAAACACGAGTGTGAGCGCCGGATAAGCTTTTATCATAACACCGAAATGATGCAGGAGTGTGTCTAACCGGAAGCTTTGCACATAACCATAGTCGTTATACACTACAGGATAAAAGGTTTTCCCGTGATCATAGCTGTCGAGCAGAAGGAGTTTAAGTGCGGTGAGGATTGCAATGGATCCCCAGAGTACGATGAGTAAACTGCGTCGGTCGTTGTATAGAAACTGTTGTTGTTTTGTAGACGAAAACATCCACCAAGCCAGACAAAAAGATAATGGGATAAACAGCAGCGGGTGGGAGAAGATAATGAGTGCTGCCAGGGCAATAAGGAGTGGTAACCGGAATCGGAAGGATCGGTCGAGAATACTCATCCAAACAGGCAATAATGCACCGGCCTGCAACAATTCGGTGACCGGACAAAAGAAACTATACCGCACCGTTAGTGATAACATCAGCAATAGACTGATAATACCCCTGCGTGATTCGAATTTGTAGGCAAGCAAGAGAAAGAGAAGATAGTACCAAAGGATATCACCCAGACTATATAGAATAGCTACGGCTGTTAATGGTAGCTTCAGCCAGATGCCAATCAAGGGCAATACTTGCGATACAATGCCAATGGGACGCTGGTGTGCGATGAAAAAAAATTGTCGGTCTACCAGCTCATACAGATAATGTGCGGCATCAAAGGCCTGTCGCTCTTTCCAGAAGTAAACAGAAAGCAATGACATGCCCAGGAAGAAGAGATGTCCTGTGATTTGCAGTACGATTAAGTCACGCTGTATGGAGGGGTGCCGGCGCTGCAAAGGCTGTAATTTTTCGGAAAGATAAAAAATTATTTAATGTAGCAGGTGGGTCGTTGGGGCTGCAAAAGCTTGTTTCCTGTTCAACTCTTCAAATGACCCGTTCAGTGAATTTATATTGTATTCGGAAGGAAGTCATCGGATATTTGCTTCACTAATTCATAAAGATTAACAAATATTAATATCTCAACTATGAAAACGCTCTCGAAATTATTAGTCGTTGCCGGATTGTTTATGATGGCCTTCGCTTCCTGTAAAAAGGATGATAACTCTTCTTCGCCTTCTTCAAGTATGGTTACACAAGGTCAATGGAAAGTCACCTTGTTTTCAGAGAATGGAGTGGTGGAGACATCCAAATTCTCTAATTATGTTTTCACTTTTACCTCCAATGGCACTGTATCGGCGGTTCGCTCCGGATCTACTGTGAACGGGTCATGGTCGGATGGAAATGATGATAGTCAGAAGAAATTAAATATGAACTTCGCTTCTCCTGTTGATTTTACTGAAATCAGCGACGACTGGCATATCCTTCAGGAGAGCTCTTCGAAAATTGAACTGGAAGATGTGAGCGGAGGAAACGGCGGAACCGATCTGCTTACCTTTGAGAAGATATAATTACGGGAAAGAAAATTACTTCCCTCCAATCACCACTACAATCTCTCCCTTGACTCCCTTTTCTTCAAAATATTTTTTTAGTTCACCTAATGTTCCACGTTTGGTTTCCTGAAACATCTTGGAGATTTCGCGCGATACAGATCCTATTCGCTCTTCGCCTAGATGCTGAATACCTTCTTCCAGTAACTTCACTAAACGGAACGGCGACTCATAAAAAATCATCGTTCTCTCTTCTTCTTTTAACGCCAGCCATCGTGTTTGTCGCCCCTTTTTCTGCGGTAAAAAACCTTCAAATATGAACCGGTCGTTGGGAAGTCCGCTCATGACAAGGGCCGGTACAAATGCTGTTGCGCCGGGTAAACAGTTTACTTCGATGCCTTCACGGATGCATTCTCTGACCAGTAAAAATCCCGGATCACTGATGCCCGGTGTTCCCGCGTCGCTGATTAAGGCAATGTGCTGTCCTTCGTGGAGGAGCCGAATAATTTCCTTAAGCGCCTGATGCTCATTGTGTTGATGGTGTGATAATACCCGTTTCTCTATGCCGAAGTGGTTAAGTAGCACTTTGCTGGTGCGGGTGTCTTCGGCAAGGATCAGGTCGGCGGCTTTGAGGACATCGAGTGCGCGCAAAGTGATATCCTGCAAATTGCCGACAGGTGTGGGTACGAGTGTTAACATGGCGGTTGAATTGTTCAAAGTTCCTTTTTCCTCGTGGAATATAAAAATCATCGACTCATTTTTAATGAAATCAATGCTGAATGTCCTGAATCCTTGTTTCGTATTTCTGTAGTTTGTATCTTGGTATCTCCTCAGATGTGACACCCTTAAGCATCTGTCAAAATCCCCTTACTATGGCTTCACGGACGCTAAAACAATGGCTGATACTATCACTGTTGGTGATGAGTTCTCAGTTCTCTCCTGCACAGCAATCGCAGCAAATCTATCTGCAAAGTGGTACTGTTACAACTTCTGCTAACCTGAATGAATTTATATCAGGCCCTCTTCCGGGAGATGTGGTTGCCGGGTATTACTACCGTTTTCTGCAGTTCAAAACACTGCCGGATAAACGATTGCTGAAGGAGATGTCGGCCAGCGGTCTGGTGATCATGGATTATATTCCTTCCAATACTTATTTAACGGCTATCCCTCTCCGTTATGACCGTTCGCGCCTAAAACAGTTCGGTGTATTCGCTGTGGAGATTCAATCGCCACTACAGAAGGTGAGTAAGGTGATTCTGGGTGGTTTCCCCGATTGGGCGTTTAAGGAGCCCGGGATGGTCGAATTAGAGGTGAAGTATCATGCGAATCTTCCCTTGCCCTTGGTGATGGAAGCTGCTGCGAAGTTCGGTCGTGTAACAGCGTATCATCCGGAAAATTTTACGATCACCATGCGGATGAGTGAATTCTCAATGATGCAGGTGGCTGCGGAGCCATGGGTGTTTTTCATCAATGCGGTTGCTGCTCCCGATGTGAAGGATGATACCAAGGGGCGGAGTTTACACCGTTCAAATGTGATCAACTCCGATTTCGTGACGGGTCGTCATTATGACGGTTCCAATGTTACGGTGGCGATAGCGGATGATGGATTCGTTGGTCCGCATATTGACTTCACAGGTCGTATGACCAATTTCGCTACAGGGACAGGTCAGACACATGGTGATATGACAAGCGGTATCTGCGTGGGTGCGGGTAACCTGAACCCTGTTATTCGCGGAATGGCGACAGGATCATATCTCTATACGTATAACATCAGCGGCTATCCGCAAATTGTGAATGCCGTGGCGAATTACAATAATTACGGAATTGTGATTACTTCTACTTCGTATTCGCAAGGTTGTAATGCATATACAACAGATACGCAGTTTGGCGATAATCTTCTCTATAACAACCGTCAGCTGATGTTCGTTTTCTCGGGTGGTAACTCGAATGGATCGGATTGTGGTTATGGGGCTGGAACCAATTGGGGCAATATTACCGGTGGATACAAGCAAGGGAAAAATGTGATTGCCTGTGGTAACCTTGATGAGCTGGAAGTACTGGATCCTACCAGCAGTAAGGGACCTTCTTCTGATGGTCGTGTGAAGCCGGATATCTGTGCGAATGGAAGAAATCAGTTAAGCACAAATGAAAATAATACGTATCAGGTAGGTGGTGGTACTTCTGCAGCATCTCCGGGTGTAGCAGGTGTTACAGCTCAGTTGTATCAGGCGTATAAACAACTTACAGGTGCTGCGAATCCTCCGGGTGCATTGATCAAAGCTTGTCTGCTGAATTCTGCGGAAGATATCGGTAATGCAGGTCCGGACTTTACCTACGGCTGGGGACGTATCAATGCGATCCGTGCATTGCAGGTACTGGAGAATAACCGTTATCTGACGGATAGCGTTACACAGGGAAATATAAAAACACATACCATTACTGTTCCAGCCGGCACCCGTGAATTGCGTGTGATGGTGTATTGGGCAGATGTGGGTGCTTCTCCGGCTGCTTCTCCTGCACTGGTGAATAATATCAATATGAGTGTGACAGATCCATCCGCTGTTTCGTGGAATCCATGGATCCTTGACAAGACCCCGAATGCTGTAACATTGAATAATCCTGCTGTGCGTGGTGTAGATAGCCTGAATAATATGGAGCAGGTAACGCTAGCCAATCCTGCTGCAGGAAATTATACGGTGAATATTAACGGTTACGTATTACCGTCAACCGGTGTGCGTTATTATCTGGTTTGGGAATTCAGAACGGATGCCGTGACAATGATGTATCCGAACGGTGGGGAAGGATTTGTGCCGGGTGAAACAGAGGTGATCCGCTGGGATGGACAACGCAATCTGGGTACATATACTCTGGAATATACTACTAACAATGGTTCTTCCTGGACAACTATCGCTTCGGCGATTGCGCAAAATGTGCAGCAATATAGCTGGCTGGTTCCTTCTGTGAATTCAGGTCAGGTGAAGCTGCGCATTACACGTGGTGCTTTCTCGGATATGTCGGATACCGCTCTTGCAATTATTGGTGTTCCTACTAGTCTGGCGGTTTCATGGGCTTGTCCGGATAGTCTTCGTTTAACATGGAATGCAGTAAGCGGAGCCGCGAATTATACCGTCTATAAACTCGGAACAAAATACATGGAACCCATAGGTACTACCGCCTCCACAAATTTTGTGGTGACAGGTGTGAATCCCACTTCTGAATACTGGTTCAGTGTTTGTGCCAATACATCGGCAGGTGCAAAAGGTCGACGTGCTTATGCTATCCGGAAGGCTCCCGGAGTTTTCTCCTGTCCGATGCCGTTAGATGCTGCGCTGGATACCATCAACAGTCCGAACCAGGGAATTCTATCCAATTGTGCAAGCAAAACCGCCGTTCCTGTTACTGTTACCATTGAGAATTTCGGACAGAATACAATCTCCAATATTCCCGTCAGTTACCGTGTGAACGGAGGAAGTATTGTTACCGAGACCTACTCCGGCACCATTCTTCCCGGCGCAACCTATCAATATACCTTCGGCGGCACGCTCAATCTTTCCGCTGCCGGAACATATAACGTTGAGGCATGGGTGAACTATCCGGGTGATATGAATATCTACAATGATTCGGATGCAGTAAGTACCGTATCATCTGCTATCATGAACACTCCTGCGACGGAAGATTTTCAGTCGGCTACCTATCCGCCGTCAGGTTGGACCATACTGAATCCGGATGCTTCGTATACTTGGGAACGGAGAACAGGCATAACCGGAGCTACCGGAGTTGCTACCAATACAAATTATATTAATAACTATACCTATAACGCTCCCGGACAAGAAGACTATCTCGTGTCCTATACAGTAGATCTTCAATCGGCCTCTACGGCCGAGTTGACTTTTGATGTATCCTATGCGCGTTATGGAGTAGGTTTTGAAGATGGATTGCGCGTAGATGTATCGACGGATTGTGGTCTCACCTGGACACCTACTGGATATTTAAAAGTGGGATTGACATTGGCAACAGCCGGTACCGTCACCAGTTTATTCACCCCAACCTCTGCTGCACAGTGGAGGAAGGATACTATCAACTTCACGCCATGGGTCGGAAATAAAGTATTGGTACGATTTACCAACATTAATGATTATGGAAACAGTCTGTATATCGATAACGTGTCGATGACCAGTGTAGTAAATAATGTCACTCTCAATCTTTCTTTATTCCTCGAAGGATTTTATTCTGGCAGCGGACAAATGGAACCGGTTTTAATGAACGCCGGACTCAGTACCAATCCGCTGGTGGTTGATTCGATTGTTGCACGACTACATAACACCGGTAGTCCTTACAGCATCGTCGCAGCAGATACAGCATTGCTCAGCACCAATGGACAAGCTGTATTCAATTTCCCGGCAGCTATTAGCGGAAACAGTT
>JAGOJO010000079.1 GCA_017995075.1 Bacteroidia bacterium
CCTCTCATTTGGCGGAGTAGTACATCAGGGCTTTGGCTAATGCGAAGCTGAAGAACTGAAGTTGTTCTTGTTTGCTGTCGGTTTCTCCTGCTAAACTGATGCGGTATTTATCCCAGAGATATTCGGGAGCGTCAATGGTGGGTATGCAGTAGTATTCCGGAGCTCCTCTGAGCTTGGTGTAGACCATAATGATGGCGCAGGGTTTGTCTTCACCCGGACGAAATAACCCTTTGAAGGCTGCTTTTCGCTCCGCATATTCATATTCACTGAGGTCTTTTACTTTGTAGTTGTTTTTGAGCTCTACACCCATCTGCATGAACATTTTATACCCTACTGATCCCATGACATATTCGTCTTCTGTGGTGGGGTTGATTTTGGCGGTCTGGGCAAATAGGCCGTTGCAACTGATCAGGAAAAGAAATAGGACAAGGTATTTTTTCATAGAGATGGCTGTTTTTGCAAAGGTAAGCATGCTTTTGACCATTCCGCAAGCCTTTTTAACCCCTCAAACTGTAACATTAACGGGAATTTCATGTAGGAAGTGATGAAAGTAAATGTATATTCGCATACCTCTAACTACCTGTAAATAAATTTCATGGCTACTAAATCTGTTGTTCTTGCCCAATTGGGTGACATTGTCGTTGAGAAAAAGTACGGCATGTCCTATGAAGAATTTAAAAAAGAACACCTGTTCAAGAATTATCCTGTCGTATTTGGTGATGCTACAAAGGACTGGCCTGCACGTAACAAGTTTACCCCTGATTTCTTTAAGGAGCATTACGGAAATCATGAAGTGAAAGTGCAAGGTCAGCATTTTAAACTGGGTGATTTCATCGACTTAATGATGACGGCTACCGAGGATAATCCTGCGCCTTACCCTTGTAAATTGAACCTGAATCGCGATTACCCGGAGCTGATTCCGGATGTAACGCCGCGTTATAATTTCGCATTACCTGATCGTACTACAAGTAAAATTCTGCCGTCTAATTTCCTGGGTGCTGCAGATACTTTGGAAATCTTCTTTGGTAGTCCGGGTGGTCAGTTTCCCTACATGCACTATGATTACATGGGACTCCATGCCTATATTAATCAGCTGTATGGCGAAAAAGAATTTACTGTGATTCCTCCAGATCAGACTCCTTTCGTTTATCAGGATCCGAAAAATCCATGGGTGTCGTTGATCGATGATCAGCGTAATCCTGATTTGAATAAATTTCCGCTGTGGAAAAATGTGACTCCTATTAGGTTCGTGGTGGGTCCGGGTGAAACAATGTTTATCCCGAATGGCTGGTGGCATACCGCCCGCTCAGTGACACCTACTATTTCAGTTGCGCTGGATGTGTTGAATGCGTCTAACTGGGGTCGCTTTGTGAACGAAGTGGATATCATGATGAGTCGTCAGAAGCCCGTGAAAGCGAAGGTGGCGAAGGCTTTATTGACGATGATCGGTGGCGTTTTATCTACCACTGAGAAAATAGGACTGAAAATCTAAGTTCGTTTAAACAGCCGATTTTACTTTACTCCAGGGCTTTATCTGCCAGGTGATGTCGCCTGTGCATAGATGATTGCCTGCCGTGTCGTGGATTTTAACGGAGTATGTGCGTAACACTGCCGTTTCCGATTGCAACTGTTGTTCAATGGTGTTTAGCTCCTCTGCGGAGATGCCGAACCGGGCGGATGCGTCCATCTTGCCCTGGTAATGGTAGTGCATGTTGATGGATTGTAAAATGAATCGGTATCGGTCTGTAGGTAATACTCTGGCCAGACTCAATCCGCTGATGTATTCGCTGAGAGTGGCGAGCGCACAGGCATGTAGTCCGTTGATGTGATTTTTGTTTTTTCGGATATACGGTACCGTTATAGTTAATGCATCGTTCTCCACAGAGGTAACGCAGAAATTATGTGGACCGTTAAAAGGAATCATTCGCCAGAGTATCCGGTTTAAAAGGAATCGGTAGAAGGCAGACCCTTGTGCTTTTTTTAGTAATTCTTCCGGTTTCATTTGACTTTTTTTATTTGTTTCATCCGGTTTTTTGTCGGAGGCTGGTGATGGCTGTTTTCATCTCGTCTTCGAGTTGGTTTAAAATCTCTTTGCAGGATTTGATATCGTGAATAAGCGCAACACTTTGTCCGGCCGACCAGAGGTTATTGTAGTTGCCGGGCTTGACTGCTTCTTCGAGCTTTTTAAATCCTTTCAGCTGTACCAGCATCTTGAAATATTTGCGGGTACGTTTGTTGGTGCTGAGCCATTTTTCGATGGCGTTTTGTTTGGCGCCGAGTTTCTTTGCATACGGTGTGGAAATAACTGCGCAGGGTGTGCCTGAAAGTCGCTCGGTCATCATGATGTCTGACATGCCGGCATCTACTACTGCTTGTTTGTAGGCGTCACTTACGCTGGCTTCCTTGCTGGCAATAAACCGGGTGCCCATACTTACTCCTGATGCATCGAGGGCCAGTGCGCTGAGGATGCCGGCTCCGGTGGCTATTCCTCCGGCTACTATGACCGGTATGTCGGGGAAACGTTCGCGTAATGCCGGAACCAATACGCTGAACGGATATGGTCCCGCATGTCCGCCTGCTCCCTGGGTGACAGCGATGAATCCGTCGCAGCCGAGTTGGGCGCATTTTTCGGCATGTTCAAGGTTGGTGACGTCGCAAAATACTTTTCCTCCATAGCTATGCGCGCGGGTGATGACTTCCGAAGGGTTGCCCAGACTAGTAATGAATAAAGGTACCTGGGCTTCCGCGCATACGTCTAAATGCTCGCGGTAGAGCGGATTGGTTTGCTGTACAATCAGGTTGACGCCGATGCTGCCCTTGCTTTTGTTCTCCTGTTTATAATTGTTCAATCGTCGGAGTACTTCTTTCAGCTCTCCTTTTTCCCGGTAATTCAACGAGGGAAATGTCCCCATAATCCCATAGTCGAGTGCACTCTGCATCATGGTTTCGTTGGATACCAGAAACATAGGCGCCATGATTACCGGTAGGCGCAATTGAAACATTCTTGTGAGATCGGTGTTGAATAACATAGTTGACAATTCTTCCTTCCCGTTTCGGAATTTGAATGTGGGGATGTATATTTGACCTAAAGCTAAATCATTTCGTGTTATGTCCGTATCCAGACTCTTCGACTTATCAGACCGCTACCGTGAATTATATCTTGAAAAACCGGATGCCCTCGCCGGTAAGGTGAATGGAGATTGGGTGAAACACTCTACCCGGTCGTTCCTCGAGAATGTGGAGCTGGTGAGTTACGGATTGCTGGCGATGGGTTTGAAGAAGGGTGAGAAGATCGCTACCTTGAGCAATAACCGTCCCGAATGGAATTTTGTTGATCTCGGAATGATGCAGGCTGGCGGTATTCACGTGCCGATTTATCCTACCATCAGCGCTGCCGATCTGAAATTTATTCTCACCGATGCGGAGGTGAAATACATCTTCGTTTCTAGCCAGGAATTATGGGATAAGGTAGAGCCCGTTGCGAAGGAACTCCCCGGCATCCAGGGTATCTTCACGTTCGACCTGATTCCCGGTAAGCCGCACTGGTCGGAGATTACAGAGAAAGGTAGACAGCATCCGGCGAAGACAGAAATCGATGCAATCAAAAGTACCATCGGTCCGAATGATCTTGCGACATTGTTATATACGAGTGGCACTACAGGTTTCCCGAAAGGTGTGATGCTTTCTCACGATAATATCCTTTCGCAGATCATCGCCGCGCGTATTCTGGCTCCGGTGGATGTGAATTGCAGGGCGCTGAGTTTTCTTCCGCTGAACCATGTCTATGAGCGCGTGCTGAGTTATCTCTACATGTATCTCGGTGTGAGTATTTATTATGCGGAGAGTATCGAGAAGGTGGCAGATAATCTGAAGGAAGTTCAACCGGAGATTTTCGGCTGTGTGCCACGTCTCTTCGAGAAAGTATATGATAAAATTATTGCAAAGGGTTCAGATCTCACGGGTATCAAGAAGAAACTTTTCTTCTGGGCGGTGGAGCTCGGACTCAAATATGAAATCAACGGTGCCAATGGTGCCTGGTATGAGTTCCAGCTGAAATTAGCACGTAAGCTGATCTTCAGTAAATGGCAGGAAGCACTCGGTGGAAAAGTTCGGGTGGCGATCTCCGGTGGCGCAGCATTGCAACCTCGTCTGGCACGTATCTTCTGGGCCGCGCAGATTCCGATTCTGGAAGGGTATGGATTGACGGAGACGAGTCCTGTTATCTGTGTGAATACACTCGAACCCGGCGGACTCAAATTCACTACCGTTGGAAAAGCACTCGATCGTGTAACGGTGCGTATAGCCGAAGATGGTGAGATCCTCTGCAAAGGTCCGAATGTGATGCTGGGTTACTATAAGCGTCCTGATTTAACTGCCGAGATGATCGATAGCGATGGATGGCTGCATACAGGCGATATCGGCGAATTCGTGGATGGTGTTTATCTCCGTATTACCGATCGTAAAAAAGAAATTTTCAAGACATCCGGTGGGAAATATATCGTGCCGCAGTCAATCGAGAATAAACTCAAGGAATCACGGTTCATTGAACAGGTGATGGTGATTGGGGAGAACCGCAAGTACGCCGCCGCATTGATCGTTCCGAATTTTGTGTTCGTGAAAGAATGGTGTGAGCGGAAACAGATTCCCGTTCCTGCCTCGAACGAAGAACTGATCCGTATCGAGCGCGTGAAGAACAGAGTGATGAAGGATGTGAACCTGGTGAATGGAACTCTCGGCTCTTACGAAACCATCAAAAAGATCGAACTCCTTCCCCGCGAATGGAGCATTGATAAAGGGGAGATGACGCCAAAGCTGAGTCTGAAACGGAAAGTGATTATGGAGGCGAATAAGGTGTTGGTGGAGAAGATTTATGAAGAGTAATATCTGTGGTTGTCCTTGTTGTCGGTAAATCAATAGCCGATGAATTGATTTTAACCTGATCATAAAAAAAGAGTGCTGATCTGTATGAATACAAATCAGCACTCTTTTTTATTTGGATGATGTATGGCTGCTTTAAATGCTATTCATCCCAAGTAATATCACCGGATTTTCGAGTAATGCTTTAAATGTATTCAGGAACTTGGATCCAACTACACCATCTACCACACGGTGATCACAACTGAGCGTTACTTTCATCACATTGCCGGGCTGAATGCTTCCGTTTTTAACTACCGGAATTTGTTTGATAGCGCCGACAGCCAGAATACAGGCATCGGGTGGATTAATGATGGCTGTGAACTCTTCAATATTGTACATGCCGAGGTTGGAGATCGTGAAAGTATTGCCTTCCCAATCCTGTGGCTGAAGTTTTTTCTCTTTTGCCTTCTTCGCGTAGTCTTTTACTTCTGTCGCAATCTGGCTGAGTGTTTTTGAATCAGCGAAGCGTACAACAGGTACAAGAAGTCCTTCGTCAACTGCTACTGCAATTCCGATGTTGATATGGTGGTTGGTGCGGATGCGGTCGCCCAGCCATGAACTATTTACCGCAGGGTGCTGACGCAATGCCGCCGCCGCCGCTTTTACTACGAAGTCGTTGAAGGAAATTTTCACAGCCGCAATCTGATTGACGCTCTCACGTGCTTTTACCACTTCGTCCATGTCGATGTCCATGGTGAGGTAGAAGTGAGGCGCGGTAAATTTACTTTCGCTCAAACGGCGTGCGATGGTTTTTCTCATCTGCGTTACCGTTACCTCATCAAAGCTCTCCTTGGTAACTGCTCCCGGCATAATAGCTCCGGAAGAAACAAATGTTCCCGGCTTGAACCATTCAATATCGCGCTTCACAATGCGTCCGTGTTCGCCACTTCCTTTCAGCATACTAAGGTCGATGCCTTTTTCTGCTGCGATACGTTTAGCCAATGGGGAAGCTTTCAGGCGCTCATCTCCGTTTACTGTGCTGATGATTTCTTGTACACGTGGAGCTGAAATAGAGGGTGCAGGCGCAGGACTCGCAGTCGCAACCGGTGCTGGCGCTGGCGCAGGTGGAGCCGGAGTAGATGCGGCCGCTGCTGCCGGTGCTGCTGTTTTAGTGGCAGCCATTTCTTTCTCCAGGAATTCCTTGTAATCTTCACCCGGTTTTCCGAGGATCGCTAAAATCGCATCTACCGGTGCCGCTTTTCCTTCTTCAATTCCGGTGTATAATAATGTACCTGCCTGATAGGATTCAAATTCCATCGTGGCTTTGTCCGTTTCAATCTCGGCTACGAGGTCTCCGTTTTTAATCGTGTCGCCTACTTTCTTATGCCACTTCACTACTACGCCTTCTGTCATCGTATCCGACATCTTGGGCATCCTCACTATTTCCATATGCTTTGTTCGTTGTGGTTGATTAGTTTTCAGAAGAAGTCAGTAAATAATCTTCCTCCTGAAATAAATGGTTAAGGATTGTTGTGTTACTCGGTGATATACGGATAATTTTCTTCCATGTATACATCTTTGAAAAGTTCAGAAGGATCAGGATAAGGTGATTCTTCAGCAAACTTTACAGAGTCTTCTACAATATCGTTAATGCGTTCGTTGATCTTTTCAATTTCTTCTTCAGTGGCCATTTTCTGTTCGATCAAGGTGTTTTTCACCATCTCAATCGGATCCTGGGCTTTGTAACTTTCTACTTCTTCCTTGGTGCGGTACTTGGCCGGATCACTCATGGAATGTCCACGGTACCGATAGGTTTTCATCTCGAGATAAACAGGACCTTTTTCGCGTGCATGTTTCGCGGCTTTGTCCATCGCTTCATGTACGGCCTCAACACTCATTCCATCTACCGGATAAGAAGGCATGTCGTACGCTAAACCGATTTTATAGAGGTCATGTACATTCGATGTACGCTCTACGGATGTTCCCATCGCGTATGCGTTGTTCTCTACCACAAAAATGACAGGTAACTCCCAAAGCATGGCCATGTTGAAGGCTTCATGTAATGCTCCCTGACGAACTGCTCCGTCGCCGAAGTAACATACGCAGAGATTTCCGGTGTTGTTATACTTTTCTGCAAATGCAATACCGGCGCCGAGTGGAATCTGTGCGCCAACAATTCCATGTCCGCCAAAGAAACGGTGTGGCTTGCTGAACATGTGCATGGATCCGCCTTTGCCTTTTGAACAACCTGTGATCTTTCCGAATAACTCAGCCATCACTTCTCTGGCCGATATACCTTTCGCTAAAGCATGGGCATGGTCGCGGTATGCAGTGATCATTGAGTCTTCTGCTTTAATTACGCTCATCGCACCTGCTACCACGGCTTCCTGTCCGATGTACAAATGGCAGAAACCTTTGATCTTCTGCATGCCATAAAGTTGTCCGGCACGCTCTTCAAAACGACGCATTAATTGCATCTCTTCGTACCATTTCAGGTACTGCTCACGGGAGTATTTAGGTTTGGTTTTCTTCGTCTTCGTAGCTGTTTCCATAGCAACAAAAATAGGGAAAGAGGGTGAATCTTCTATCGGAACAACAGAGTGGGTGTACGGTTTTTACATCCGTTTGGCAATTCCCGCACTGGATTGATATACAGGTTGTTAAAATCGTGGCTGGCCGGAGAAATTGCCCGGAGCGACACATGAACGGAATTGAATGCCTTATTTCAGTACATCTCCGCTGAACAAAAACGGTAATAATTGCGCTACCGAATCACTGACAATATAGGTGCCGTTCCCGCCTTCCATGATGAGGCGAATATTCTTATTATACCGTAGTTCGTACTCGGCCATTACCTGTCTACAATCTCCACACGGACTAATCGGCACGGCGGGAGTTTTTTTACCTTCCGGATAGGCAGTGATGGCGATGGCGTTGATCTTTACTCCGGAATGCTGTGCTCCGGTGGCGAAGAGTGCTACCCTTTCAGCACAAAGTCCGGATGGGTAGGCTGCATTTTCCTGGTTGTTTCCGCGGATGATGGTTCCGTTTTCGAGCAAGACCGCTGCTCCTACATGAAAATGCGAGTAGGGTGCATAGGCATCGTCGGCGGCTTTTCTGGCTTCAACGATGAGTTGCTGGTCCAGTGGAGGTAACTCTTCAAAGTTCTCGTATTTTTCAAAGTGACTATCGAGCGTGAGTTTTTGCATGGGGATGTGTTTCTTCTCAAAGGTAGTTAATTTTTATAGAATGTGTGAGTCACCCGTTGTTCGATAAAAATATTTCTGTTTGTGTATACAGGTCGGCAATGTACTTTCGTTGTACTTTCACTGCATTGTTGTCTATGGAAAAATTTACGGAGAATGATCTCTCGCTGATTGATGCACTTGAGCCGGAAGGTTGGGGTAGCTTGATTCCACGGTTTCGGTTTTTTCTCTCGTTCAATAATTGTTTTGCATTTAAGCAGATGGAGGGAGATGTTGTCGCGGCGCTGGGTGCTGTCATTTGTTTCCCTGACTCTTATTGGTTGGCATGTATCATCACGCATCCTGAATTTAAACGGCAGGGTAGAGGACAACTGATGACACGGTTTTTAATCGACAAGGCAGTGAATAATCCTGCTGCTGCCATTCAACTGATTGCTACCGATGCCGGATTTCCATTGTACCGTAAGCTGGGATTTATCGAAGATGGTACCTATCTGCACTTTCAGTGGGAAGAGAATTATTTTTCTTTTCCTCATGATGTTTCCGTTTTTCCCATAGCCGCAACCGATAGATCATCTGTCCTGGAACTGGATCGCCTTCAGTCGGGAGAAAACCGGGAGGCCTTGCTTTCCGCTTATCTGGAAGATGCTGTGGTGGTTCGGCGCGGTGATCGTATCACAGGATTTTGTTTGCCGTCTTTCGGAGAGGGTTTGATTGTGGCCGATGATGCCGACGCGGGACTGTCGCTGATGAAGTGGAGGATTGCCCGAAAGAAAAATGCCGCTGTGCCGGAGGAGAATAAGGTGGCGGTTGATTTTTATCGTTCGCTGGGATTACTTCCTGTGCGGATTTCCCGTCGGATGTATTTTGGAATGAAGGCTGATTGGGAAGCCAATAGGTTGTTTAACCGTATCAGCGGACAGTTGGGTTGATTTCTATTATCTTTGATGGTAATGTTACGCTGTTTAATCTTCTGTTTGTTGTTGCCGGGATTTCTGTTCTTGCCGAAAGTATCGTTAGGGCAGAAGGAGAATATTGACTGGAAAAAAGATATTCTCTTCCTGAAAAAGGAATTGCCTTCAAAACATGTAGATCTCTTCCGGAATATTTCAGAGAAGGATTTTAACAGAATGCTGGATGAAATTCTTCGTTCCTCTGAGTCGATGACGGATCTGGAAATACGGATTGCATTGCAACAACTCATAGCGAAGGTGGGGGATACACATACTAATATTGAACTCGGCGGACAGGTCTTTCGGGATGGGATGTTGCCGCTACAGTTGTATTGGTTTGCAGATGGAATTTATATCCTGCATACTCTTCCGGTGCATAAAGCCATTCTTGGAAACCGTATTACCAGTATTAATGATTTTCCCATCGAAACGATCGTTGATTCCTTGTCGACAATTTTTGTGAAGGAAGTTTCTGGTTATCAGAAGAATTTTATACCAAAGTATCTCCCTATTGCAGCGATGTTGCGGAAGTTTGGTTTTGCAACAGGGGAGATCTTCAAACTGGGATTGCAGGACACCAGCGGTCGTACATGGTATTATCCGCTCGCTCCAGCCGAATTGAATCGCCGTAACCGTGAAGTCCTGATGCCGGATTCATTGAACCTTATCCTGCGAAACGAGAATGCATGGTTTGATGTACAGTATCTCAAGAATGATTCCATATTGTATGTCATGTACAATAAATGCTGGAGTCGAGAATTGGCCTTGAAATACGATAGCGATGCAGAGAACCTGGAAGAGCTGCCATCCTTTGCGGAGTTTGAAGCGAAAGTGTTGAAGATGATCACCACACTTCCCGTTACGAAACTGGTAGTCGATCTTCGGTTTAATAAAGGTGGAAACTCACAGCAGGGAACAGAATTTGTAGAAAAAATCGCATCCATTCCTACAGTGAAAGCCAAGTTGTTTGTGGTAATCGGCAGAGCAACTTTTTCATCAGCCGTATTGAATGCAATGGATTTTAAATCGAAAACAAATGCTGTGTTTGTTGGAGAGAGAGCAGGTGGTACACCCAATCATTTTGGAGAGGTAAAAACATTTCAGCTTCCCTCTTCCGGATTAAAAGTATCGTACTCCACAAAATATTTTACCAGGACAAAATCTTCTGTGAATACACTCGACCCGGATTTTCCGGTAGATTTTAATTTCAGTGATTTTATTCGTGGAGAAGATGCAGCTTATAATTTTATCCGAAACTATCATTAATGCTTACTCCCGATTTCTCTGATTTCCCGGTATTGACAACTCCGCGTCTTGTTCTCCGGCAGATGCGTTTAAGTGATGCAGCTACATTAATGCATTTCCGTTCGGCACCTGAGCTGAATCTTTTTTCCATTCGTGAACCTGCAACATCCATTACGGCTATGGAGGAATTGATCAACCGGATGCTGGAGTCAGAACGTAACAGCGAAGGTGTTCATTGGGCACTGGAGTTACGCGATCAGCCGGGTGTAATGGTCGGCGATATCGGCATCTGGAAAATAATTCGTGAACATCACCGAGGTGTGCTGGGATATGTTTTGAAAAAGGATCATCAGGGAAAAGGTCTGATGTCGGAGGCATTGCACGCTGTTATACACTATGGATTCAATGATCTTCAGTTACACTCCTTAATGGCCGAGGTAAATCCACAAAACAACGCCTCATTTCAACTACTCGAACGTTTAGGCTTCCGCCGCGAAGGCTTGTTCCGTGAGGACGTTTATTTCAGAGGAGCATTTCACGATACGGCAGTGTATAGTCTGCTAAAAACTGATTTTTCAGATAAAAATTGGGATTAGATCACTGAGCTACAAGCGGCATGTTACTGGCTTCAAGCTACATGCCTCAAGCTGCAAGCCCCAACGAGGCGACATGTACAAGCGTGATCTCCGCGATTTCGTTCACAACACTAAACAGTGCTCCATCTAATTGGCTGATTAGAATCCAAACTCTATCAGAGCGCCTTGTTCCGACGTGCGTATTATTCAATCCCGCGTTTTCGCTCACAACACTACACAGAGCTCAATCGGAGCGGCCTGTTATTAACCGAAGCTCCTGAGGAGCGCCCTGTTACGACGTGATCTCCATCCAACGCCGCAATTTCACTCTCACCACTGCATAGAGCTCCGTAGGAGCTGCATATGAATAACACAGACCGACGCCCTTCAACCCCGAGCTCCGTAGTAACGGCACATCGCAACAATGAGCTTCATCAATCCCCGCGATTTCACTCTACCCACTGCATAGAACTCCGTAGGAGCGGAACCTGACTAAAACAGACCGACGCCCTTCAACCCCGAGCTCCGTCGAAGCGGCACATCGCAACTATGAGTTTTATCCAACTCCGCGATTTCACTCTTACCACTTCACAGAGCTCCGTAGGAGCGGCATATGAATAACAAAAAGACGCCCCCCTGGAGCACCGAGCTCCGTAGGAGCGGCACATCGTAACCGTAAGTTTCATCCAACTCCGCGATTTCCCCTCACCCCTAAATACAGCTCCAGCGGAGCGACATATGACTAACACACACCGACCCCCAAGAATACAGAGCTCCGTAGGTGCGGCAGATCGTAACCGTGAGTATTATACAACTCCGCGAATCTACTCACTCCACTATATAGAGCTCCGTAGGAGCGGCATATGAATAAAAAAAGACAACCTTTTACAACCCTTGCGCTCCGTAGGAGCGCCCTGTTCCGCCCGCGTATTTTTTTTGCCCGGATATGATTTCAAATTAACAAGTGTTTTTCTACGAGAGTGGGCGAAGTTTAAATCAGGCACCCTAGAATTAACCCTCTTTTCACCCCTAAAAATACCCCCCCCCTATACCCCTAAAAATGACCGTAGAATTTCTTTGATTTCGCCTTACCTTTCCACCGCGATGTAGATGATTTTTTTTGTTTAATCACATTTCATTAGTGGAGTTAAGTTTTTTGGAGTGAGTTGAAATTGTATGAGTATCCAGTTCTAAGTAAAAATTATTGTAGTTCAGTGGAGTTTTAATATTCGATTTCTAACCTTTATGCATATCTACCATGAAAAAATTCTTTGCTATTGCAGGATTGCTCCTGTGTACTAATCTTGTATTCGGACAATCGGTACAGGATGTCTCCTTCAAAACGAGACCTGATGCTTCCCCCGGAGTTAACTTAAGTAGTTTTATTATTCAGTTAACCGACTCTACCCAAATTGAAAAGATTGAAGTGACAATTGGCACCGCTGACGGACTCTCTGATGTATTGAATCAGAGTTTTGTTTTTGATCAGTCTAGTGGTTTATCTGCTGGACTGGCATATGCACGGAATGCCAATGCTGTGTTCCTTGAAACAGGTGCAATTACAGAGCTCCCAACTTATTTTGGCCGTGTGAGATTAAAACTTACCAACGGACAATTTACAGATTATTTCAGTTTTACTTCCAACTAACTACCTCCAACCTTTAAACCCCAATTTCTATGAAAGATCTCTTGAGATTTTTTGTGGCCTGCATGTTATTGTCTGCCACAAGCTATGCCGGAAACTATACCTGGACCGGCACCACCAACTCCAGTTGGAACACGAACACGAACTGGAATCCGAATGGTAACCCCGGATCATCGGATACAATTACCATTAACACTACTACCACCAGTCTTGTTCTCACCGGAAAGAAAACCGTGAAGCGACTGGTAATGACAAACGACACATTGGATTTAGGTGGCGATACCCTCGAAATCACCGGATCTGCGGGATTCAATGGAGGACATATTATGAATGGTGTTTGTTATCTGCAAGCTACAGGACTGTTAAGCTTTGCAGGAACGACATTTGGTGCTGAAGTGAAAGCGAAAGGACAGATAAAATTAAATGGATGTACTTTTAATTCAACGGCCTATTTTGAGCATACAGGTTCAGCAGCAGGAACCGGTTCTGGTGGGAACACCTTCAATGGAACTACAACACTCAAAAATGCCGGGACCTCAGCATTTCGGTTAGCAGGCTCCGCCAACGATACCTTCAATGGAGATGTTACAGTGATCAGTGCCGCTACCTCCGGTTCAGGAAGTATGCAATTATCAGCAGGAGGGTCAAGTTATTTCAATGGAAACATCGTGGTGAACTCTACAACTGTTTTTGGAATAAGTTTTAGCAGTGCCGGTGCCGGATCTTCCGTGTTGGCATCCGGCAAAACTATCTCCATTGGAGGATCAGGTTTTGTAGGAACATTGTTGATGCGCAATTTTACTCAACTTGGAACAACATCCCAGACACTTAGCTTTAATGGGATATTAAATATCATGAACTCAGAGTTCAATGGATCACTCACCTCCAGCTCTACCAATTTGCTGTTAACAGGAAATAATTTTCATGGTGTGTGCTCATTTACCAAAATCGGTATCTCCTCTGATTATTCCGCCGGAGGGAATCACTTTTATCAGGACCTGACCATACAAAACAATGTGACGAACACCGCTATCATCCGAATGGCATCCACCAATGGAGATGTTTATGAGGGAGATGTTACACTTAACACCAGTACTGGTTTTATTCAAATGGCGTATTCAGATACCTCTGATTTTCTTGGCGATATTTCTATAAATAGTACAAAGGTGAATTTTAATAGTGGGGCGGGTTATGTCAGATTCACTGGAAGTTCCGTACAAACGCTCGCCGGAAGTGTAAATTATTCGTTTGCTAAGTTTATTTTAGATAAAACGTCGGGTGAAATCGTTCTGGGAAGTCAGGTAACAATAGACAGCCTCATTAACTTAGAAAGCGGTAATATTTCAACTTCAACTTCCAACTTTCTGATATTAAAAGCATCGTGTACTTTAATTGGTGGTACAACTCAAAGCTATATAATTGGGCCAATGACTAGGTATGGCGCATCAAGTTTTATATATCCTGTTGGCAGCAATGAAAAATTTCGACCGATAACTGTTTCGGGATCTAATGTTATCACTGATGCCCTTAAAATTCAGTTCATAGATTCTGCATTACAAAATCCTAATAGCTCTGATACAACAATCATGTTGAATTCTTGTGAGAGCTGGAAAGTTGAATACCTGGCCAATTCAAAAAACCGAATTTTCACAATACCCTGGGATAGTGTGTCTTGTTCTATTCCTCGCAATAGTGAAATTGTTGTTGCCGGATGGAATGGTGATATTAACCTATGGATATTCCGGAAGCAATTTGCCTAGTATTGATGATCTCACCTTGATAGCTAATTATTCTAATCTTTGCATGTCGGAGTATGGCTCTGCAATTGGAATAATTCGGACCCTCTA
>JAGOJO010000165.1 GCA_017995075.1 Bacteroidia bacterium
ATTTCGCCCTCTATGGCGCCGGGATTTCGCAGGTGCTTTAAACTTCAAATCAGGATTCAACAAATCAGTTTTCGAACTCAAAATCACCTTCCTCTACATCCCGCGCTCCGCAGGAGCGCGCTAAAGACGGATTGTACATTTGACTCAGCCCCGTAGGGGCGCTCTGTTATTAGAAACGTGAATTCCCCTCACCACTACACCCCGCGCTCCGCAGGAGCGCGCTAAAGACGGATTGTCGTTGATAGATTACTTTGTCTCAGTAACGAAAACAACGTACCACCCCTCCAATGAAGGACGTTGATTCTATTCAAAAAAATCATGAATCGCAGGCTTCACTACAATGAAAAACAGCATCAGGTTCCCCCGACTATCTTCTACTAAAATTATTTCGCGTACTGATTATTGATCTCCTCGTCGGTTGGAAAGGCAATCGATAAATCACCTGCCTTCCGTACCCAGGTCATATGCTTCACCGTTCCGGTACCCTTGTTGCAAACATAGGCTACAATAGAATCGTTCGGCTGCATATTGAGACGGGAAAACGTCCTCCAACGCTTATCGGCTTCCTGAGCCGCCACTTTTACATCGATGGGCTCTTTGCAGACATTCCGGAAATACGCCCGGTAACTTTTGCTGTAGTCCTGACATTGCGTACAGGGCTTAGACCATTCACTACGGTACTTTACCAGACAATCGTTAATGTTGTCTTCACTCTTCCCGATACTGATCACACATAACAACATAGTGAAAAGAAGCAATGTGCTTAACGAAATTGATACGACACGTTTCATTTACAATGATTATTTTTTAATATAATTTTTGCCTCGGCATTCCCGAGTTGTTTTGATTTATTCCAGTCTTCACAAGCGCCTTCGGTATCTCCCATTCCTTTCCGGGCAAATCCGCGGTTATTATATGCCTCCTGATTGGATGGATCCAGTCGGATGGCAGTATTGAAATCCTCGATTCCTTTGGCGTACTCTTTCAGTTTATTATAGGCACTTCCCCTGGAGATATAGGCAAATACATGATCGGGAGCGTGGGCGATAACATGGTTATAATCGTTCATTTCACCTTCGAAGTCGCCGGTCATACTGCGCAGAAACCCTCTCTTAATCCAGGCATCGAAATTAGTACTATCCGCCAGAATAGAGAGATCAAATGCTTTCAATGCTTCCTTCGTTTTCCCTTGTGCGAAGAGCTGAATCCCTTTATTAAAGGCTTCGTTTGACTTCTTCTTATCCTGCGCTAACGAGAGCACCGGCAAGAGTAAACAGAAAATACTAATCCAATGTAACTTCATCTTTATATCCTTCTTCTGACGTAATTCTGATCAGGTGATCAAACGCTTTTCGTAATAATTCGTACTCTTTTTCACTTTGCACGGGGATGCTTAAACGGCCGTACCCGCGCTTTATTTTCTGAACGACCAATACCCGGGTAACACATTCAGGTTGATCGCGGAAGCAGGGAATACAAAGGAGATTCCCATCTGCTTCATAATTGATTTTCAGTTCCAGGTCGGGTGTCGGGACTTTATCTTCCCGTATCACCTTGTTGTTTTCGTCGCGGAAGCTGACAAATAATGTGCCGCCCTTTAATGTAACCTGTGTCCGCTCCCCTAAAATACGGTTGATGTACGAAACAGTTTCATCCTTTCCCGGTGCCTGGCTGTAAGATTTGAGGCAAAAAAGACTCATTAAAAATACCAGCGATGTTAGCTTGCCGGGTAAGAGTTGACGTAGAAGATGGTTCAGGTGATGATGCATCATATGGTTCAAATTTCTGCTTTCTACTCGAAAATGCGGCAAAAAGTTCCCAACAGTCGGGAGCAGGAGCCGCGACCAACCAACTATTGCCACATGTTTAATTGTATGCCACATTGTAAAAGGCTGAAATTACGGCTTTTTGTCGGACTGTTGCTCCTATCCTGCAGCGTCTCGGCACAAAACTTCCTGGAGATTCCGGTAAAGCTGGAAGTCGAGAAGGGAGACTTATCAGAAGTTGTTGTCAAGGTGAAGAAAGACGGTAAGGATGCCTTCACCCAAAGCGGCGCCAGTAAAATGCGTTTCAAGCTCGACTTCAACAAAAAATACACCCTGATTTTTACCAAACCGGGGTATATTACCAAAACCATCGAGGTCAATACCAATGCCCCGGCTGCAAGGATTGGCAACGGATTTGAGCCATATAAGATCGGCGTGAAGCTTTTTTTACAAAACGAAGAGAATATGGTGGTCTATAATCAGCCGGTTGCGCAGATTAAATACGACCAGAATCTCGACGAATTCAACTTCGATACCGATTATTCGAAGTCGATTTTATCGGCCATCTCCCGCGATAGTAACGAGGAGACTCCACCGGCACCTGCTCCACCAGCTCCGGAACCGGTGAAACCTGCGGTAGCGGCAGAGACTGCTCCCGCTCCTGTAACTCCGGCTCCAACACCGGTAGTGGAAACGCAAAAAGCAGCGGCACCGGCTACGGCCATGGAGCAACAAACAAACTCCGCACCTGCTACAAAAGCGGAAGAACAAATTCCACCCGCACCGGAAGTGAAGGAAGAAGCCGCTCCGGCCCCACCTCCTCCTGAACCTAAAGTAGAAACACCGCCTGCTCCTGTCACCAAGATGGAAGAAGAAGCCCCACCGGTAGCAGCAGTTGCTCCAGGTAAAGACTCCACAACAAAAACGGCCAACAACAATTCAGGAGATGAAACTCATCAGGGCGGTAAGGCCGGCAGTGGTGAAGAAGCTGAAAAGAAAGCGCGAATCGGAAATAGCGGTGAAGAAGAAGAGAAAAAAGCCCGAATGGGTAACAGCGGTGAAGAAACACAACGCCGTTTAGCTGCACAGCGCATCGCCGAAGAGACGGAGCGAAAACTTGCAGCAGCCCGTGCAGGATCGGAAGATATGAATGCGGGTCCGGGCGCCATGGAATCCGAAAAAGTCACACGGGAAGATATCGTCGAAAAAAACAGAGTCATCACCAAAATCAAAGTAGTTAAAAACGGTGTCGCCGTAGAATACAGTCGTGTTAACTACAGCTGGGGCGGACAATTCTTCTTCAAAAACACCACCCAATCCATCTCTGAAAACCTATTCGTTCAATGGACCGGAGTGAATAACTAATTCCGGGTTTCATGTTACTTCATTGGTGGATTTCTATACCTTTAGCAGAAAGTTATGCTACATGGCACATCAGTCTGAATCTTCTGCAAAAGAGAATTTCTTTTCGTTCTGTCGTACAAAAACTTTTATTTCGGCAACCTCTGAGTCTGCGTTGAAAGATATAATCAATGTTATAGCCGTTAAAAAATACAAAGAGCTTCAGCCCATTGGTCATACCTGCAGGACGATATACTACATCAATCGAGGTATTGCCCGAATTTTCTACTATAAAGACGAGAAAGATATTACCGAGAGTTTTTCGCTGGAAAACGATATTGTAGTAAGAGTAGAGAGTTTATTCAAAGGTATTCCCAGTAAAAAAGGGATTCAGGTACTTGAAGATGCGGAAATTATCGCCATCGATGCGCAAAAACTTTTTCATTTATATGACCAACACCACGAAATCGAACGATTGTTCCGATTGATTTTTGAAGATTGCCATGTAGATATGGTGCAACGTCTGGAAAGCATCCAATTTCAAACTGCAGAAGAACGCTATAGGCAACTCCTCTCCGATTCACCACAAATAATTCAAAGGATACCCTTAAAATAAATCGCCTCTTATCTGGGTATAACGCAGGTTAGCCTCAGCAGAATCCGCGCCCAAATTGAATAAAAC
>JAGOJO010000166.1 GCA_017995075.1 Bacteroidia bacterium
CATAGTTGTTAAGATAGATGGATGGTGTGCTGCGTTGGCCGGAATTCCAGTAATTGCCGAATGTGCAATGGGTGAATTCATATTCTCCGCCGAGTGTGAATCTGGCAGCGAATAATCCACAGTTGGTTACAACATCGTTCCATCCATTGATTTTAAAGTTGCGGCTGAATATTCCAAAACCACTCATGTTTTTAATAATGGTGTTGGTTACTTTGAGTGATTCAGGCAAGAGTGGTTCAAAGAGGGTTTCGCACTGGAGGCCGATGAATCCATTCTTGATGATGGCGTAGTCTATCTCGTTGTTGCCTCCGTCGTTGATCCAGATGCGGTCCCATTGTCCGGGTTGTTCCTGTAGCGATTGTTCTCTGCGGAGTCCCTGAAATACAGCCGGGTTTTCCTTGGTGCCTTGTACTTTGAGTGTGCCTCCTTTGTAGACCCAGAGTCCGGCATTGGGGCTGAAGTGTATCTGCGTGCCGGGGGAGATGATGAGTTCCTGGGAGGAGTCTATTACTGCATAACCGCCGTATACTACGTAGGGGAGTGTGTTGTCCCAGGTGGTGACACTATTGAGGTTGGTGTCGATGAGGACGTAGGGTGGGAGGTTGATGTTTTGTCGTTTGGCGACAAAGAAATGGGCGTTTTGTCCCCAGGCTACCAGGTCGATGTCCTGTTGGTTGCCATTTGTTTCGAAGATGATGGAGTCCTGTACTATATAAGGGAGTACGGCACTGTTAGGGTCGATGGTGACTTCTACAAATACCCAGATACTGTCGCCACCTCTGATTTCAATGTCGCTGAAAGATTTTCCGGGTGTGCCGTTTACGTTCAATCGGTAAAGCGAGGATGCGCCGCCGGCTAAGCGGATGGAGGAGATTTTCAGGATGTCGTCGTAGCGGTTATATATCCTGAAATTTTTGGTGACGGAGCCGATGCTGACAAAAACCGTGTCGAACATAATGGTATCTTCCGAAAAAACCAGGGTAGCTGACCCGTCTTTCAGAATTTCCTCTTTTTTGCAGGAAGAAAGGCTAAAAATTGCTAATGCAATGATTAATAGCGGTTTGAGTATGTGTTTCGACGACATTATACGACAAATATACAGCTTATGATGAATGGGAAGTCCGAAGAATTGAACAGATATTTTTCCAACATATTGTATCGGTAAAAAAAATACGTATCTTTGCCGCCCATTCAGTTGAAGTACATGAAAAAAGACATCCACCCAAAGAATTACCGTTTCGTAGTATTCAAAGATATTTCTACAGACTACGCATTTATGACCAAATCCGCGGTTGACACCAAGGACACTATCAAGTGGGAAGACGGTAACGAGTATCCCCTGGTGAAGCTCGAAATCTCTCATATGAGTCATCCATTCTACACCGGAAAAATGAAACTGGTGGATACAGCCGGACGTGTTGATAAGTTCCGTACACGTTACGAGAAGTCTAAAAAGGCATCTGCAGATAAATAATTGAACATAAACACCTTACGAAGAAGCTGCCCCAAAAAGGCGGCTTTTTTGTTTTATGAATTTTTCCGTTGTTAAATACTTGTATCCGTTTAGTATGCGGATATTCAAAAAATATTGTTTTTATTTGTTGATGTCGCTTTTGATCGTATTACAATCAAAGCGAAAAATCATATAACAATCAAAATTTAGAACACAATGGCAACAGAAGCAGCAGATGCGAAAGAGAAACTGAAGGTTTTACAACTCGCGATCGACAAGATTGAAAAGACGTATGGAAAGGGTACCATCATGCGGATGGGTGATGATGCAATTGAGGCGATTGAATCTATTCCAACTGGATCAATCACACTTGATAGTGCACTGGGAATTGGCGGATATCCGAAAGGACGTATTATTGAAATTTACGGACCTGAGTCTTCGGGTAAAACAACATTGGCTATTCACGCTATTGCAAGTGTGCAGAAAGCCGGTGGTATTGCAGCTTTCATTGATGCGGAACATGCATTCGATCGTTTTTATGCGCAGAAGCTGGGCGTAGATATTGAGAACTTACTGATCTCTCAACCTGATAATGGTGAGCAGGCACTCGAAATTACCGAGAACCTGATCCGTTCAGGAGCTATTGATATTATCGTGATTGACTCCGTGGCTGCATTGACGCCGAAGTCAGAGATCGAAGGTGAGATGGGCGAAAGCAAAATGGGATTACAGGCTCGTTTGATGTCGCAGGCGCTGCGTAAACTAACGGCTACGATTAGCCGCACAGGTTGCTGCTGCGTATTCATCAACCAGCTTCGTGAGAAAATTGGTGTGATGTTCGGAAATCCTGAAACTACAACCGGTGGTAATGCACTGAAGTTTTATGCGTCCGTTCGTTTAGATATTCGCCGTATCGGTCAGATTAAAGACGGAGAAACAGTGGCAGGTAACCGTACCAAGGTGAAAATTGTGAAGAATAAAGTTGCACCTCCTTTCCGTCTGGCAGAATTTGATATCATGTACGGAGAAGGTATTTCCAAAATGGGTGAAATCGTAGATCTTGGTGTTGATTACAATGTGATCAAGAAGGCAGGTTCATGGTTTAGCTACGGAGAAACTAAAATCGGACAGGGCCGCGATGCCGTGAAGCAGACACTGGCGGATAATCCGGAACTCTGTGATGAAATCGAAGCAAAAATCCGCGCTGCAATTTCAGCGAAAGCAGCCGAGTAATAACCGGGTGAACCAATCTTCGGTTCCCGGATAATGATGTTTTGAATGGGAGGGGTGGGACTTCGGTTTCGCCCCTTTTTTATTGAATATGAATTAGCTGAATAATGTTTACCGGACAATTTTTCGCAGCGAGTTGATTCTCCTCCAGCTCATCGTCGTGTACAATAACCGAAAAGATCCCGCGCTTCTCCACACCTCCAATCAGCACACTCTTTCCATCCTTCCTCGACATTCTCCATCTGCTATGCGCGGCTTCTACACAGGCATTGCAACCGATGCATTTATTGCGCTGCTGTAAGATCCTGATCATTCGCTGCAATTACCTTGTATAATTTATCAGAGGCACGGACTACTTCCGGAATTTTCATAGAAAATGATTGTCCTTTTCTGACCGTTTCAACAACCTCGTCTGCAACCCGCAACTCTTCTACTACCGAATTGATGATTCCAGTGGTCGGACCTGTAATCATTACCGGGTTGCCCACAGATAACTGATCCGTCTCCAGTAAAAACTCTGCCACTCCCAATTTATTGAAATACTTAACGCCTTTTCCAACGTAGATTTTCTTCAGCGTAGCCTTCGAGCCATACACCTCCGACCATTCGCCCATCTCCTTGCCGAGAAAATATCCGCCCCAGAAACCACGATTGAAAACGGTGGATAATTCCTCCTTCCATAACGCTGCTTTCTCTGCCGAATATGTTCCCGCCTGATAAGCATCGATGGCTTCCCGATAGCACTTTGTAGTGGTGTACACATAATCTGCTGCACGTCCGCGACCTTCAATCTTCAGAATATTCACACCCGTGGCCAGAATCTGATCCAGAAAATCAATCGTACAGAGATCCTTCGCCGACATAATGTACTCGTTATCTATTTCCAGTTCTACGCCTTCTTCTTTGTCGGTCACGATATAGCTCCGGCGACAATTCTGTATGCAGGCACCGCGATTCGCCGATGCAAAATGGGAGTGGAGACTCAGATAACATTTCCCCGAAACCGCCATGCACAATGCACCATGCGCAAAAACCTCAATCCGTATAAGCTCGCCTGAAGTGC
>JAGOJO010000167.1 GCA_017995075.1 Bacteroidia bacterium
ACAAAACATAAGCCACTCTCCACATTCTATTACGAACAGGAAAAACCCGTGTATTCCAAACGACAATCATCAATAGATACCCCATCAAAAAAACCCAAGACCATCTTTCAGATTTAACATAAAAGAAATCGATCATTGAGAGCGGAATAAATAAAATCGTCCACAAGCTGATTGTATAAATATTAACTATCAGGTTCTCCAGATAAGACTTTCTCCATTGATAATAGAAAACAAGAAATGAGGAAAAGGAGAAAACGAACACAAAAAAGAAGAGAAAAATAAACTGATCTTCCAGCTCTGATTTATCAATTTTAAAACGGAAGTAATTTGAATCAGTCTGTGTAAAGCTCAATGCCAGAAAAACGGATGCAATGATCAGGAACTTTGCCGGACTCGAATGATAATTTCTGAAGCCATTCAGGTAACGATGGATAAACACATCAGGCTTTAACAAAAGCAGCTTCAGGTCTGCGAAAAATGATTTATTCAATGAAAAGATGTTATCAATAAAATCCAAAAGAACCGTCATGCTTGTAAGTCTGCCTTTCAGTTTTTTCTGACCACATCCAGGACAATATGCAGAAGCATAAGGCTTTTCACATACCGGACAAACAATTTCCTTTGCTGACTTCATCCAACGTTTATTAAATTAACTTGCCTGCACAATCAAAATCCAGATATCTGTACAACACAGGATGGATTTCCCATCAATCATCCTGAAGACAACTACTCACTTCAGTCAACCAAATGTATCGAATATTTGCTCACAACAAGTACACATGAACTCAAACTAAACAGCTCTTCATATGCTACTAAAAACGACAGACCATTTACGGGTTCAATTTGAAAATAATAAACATTAGAATCCCATCAGACATACTGTTCATTTATATAAGATAAAACAAAATTGAATCGGGTCAGGAACTACTGATTATTCACACATGAATGAATTAAGAAATTCCACCTGCGCCACATTACAGCATCCAACAATACTACAACGCTGTAAAACCAATCGGCTTCATTGGTTTCTCCGGACGTGACAACAATTGCTTCAATGCTTCAAAGAGCAATTGAATCTCCGCGCTATTGTGACTCACTTCCTCCTCCAGGACTTTCAACTGCAATAAAATATCCTTGTGCGTCATTAACATTTCACGCATCCCGGTAAACACACGGATAATCCGGATATTCATTTCGATAGCGATATCACTATTCAGGATACAAGCCAACATGGTCACACCCTGTTCAGTAAAACAATAAGGAGCATAACGCAAACCAAATTTATCCTCCTCATCAGAGAGATGCTCCTTCCTCCACTGTTCTAATTCACGCGCATTCATTTCAAACATAAAATCAGCAGGGAACCGGTTGATATTACGGCGAACGGCCTCCTTCAGACGCTTCGTCTCCACGCCAAACAACTCCGCCAGATCACGATCAATCATCACCTTTCGGTCGCGGACAAGGAAGATTTTATTGATGATAACCTCATCCGGGATTTGCACTAGATTATTCATAATGTATTGAATTTTAGATTTTTAATGATTTGAGGACGCAAATTGCGTCCTCAAATTTGTTAGTAATTGTTAATCAGGTATTTATGGCAAAAAACGCACTTGCAACTAATTGATAACCAGTAAAAGTGAGGGTATTTCCCGGGCCATCGCCGCTGAAGAACATCTCTACACACTCTTCCCCCAATTAGCCCGATCCATACTTCGGTAGTTAATTGCTTCTGCGAGATGCTCGTTTCGAATATCTACGCTCTCATCGAGATCAGCAATCGTTCTGGCCACTTTCAAAATACGATCATAAGCCCGTGCGCTGAGATCAAGACGTTCCATAGCAGCCTTCATGAGTTGCTGACCGGCATCATCGATTCTGCAATAGCGACGCAAATGTTTACTGCTCATCATCGCATTGCAATGCAAACCCGGCTCATCGATATAACGCAACGACTGAATCCGACGTGCATTCATCACCCGTTCGCGAATAGACCTGCTGTTTTCGGCCATCTGCTGCGTATTCAGCTCCCGAAACGGAACAGGCACCACTTCGATATGCAAATCGATACGATCAAGCAGCGGACCTGAGATGCGTTGCAGATACCGGTCGACCACACCATATCCGCAAGTACAATCTTTCTCCGGATGATTCAGAAAACCGCAAGGACAAGGATTCATACTCGCCAGCAACATAAAACTACTTGGGTATTCCACTGCAAACTTCGCACGTGAGATTGTCACCTTCCGATCTTCCAACGGTTGACGCATCACCTCCAGCACCGCTCTTTTAAACTCCGGCAATTCATCCAGAAACAAAACACCGTTATGCGCCAGCGAAATTTCTCCCGGCTTGGGATATCCTCCACCGCCAACAAGCGCCACGTCACTGATTGTATGATGAGGAGCGCGAAATGGGCGTTGCCGCACCAAACCTGACCCTCTTCCCAGTTTACCGGCTACAGAATGAATCTTCGTTGTTTCCAAAGCTTCCTCAGCACTTAGTTCCGGAAGAATACCAGGCATACGTCGCGCCAGCATTGTTTTCCCGGCACCGGGCGGACCAATTAAAATTACGTTATGTCCACCAGCAGCTGCCACCTCCAATGCCCGCTTAATATTTTCCTGACCCTTCACATCTGCAAAATCCAATTCCGGGTTATCATCAGACTTCAACGTATTAGCCACATCAAACGTAGCCGGTGTATGGTGTTTTAATCCGTTAAGGAAGCACATCACCTCCTTGAGCGTATCCATTCCATATACTTCAATTCCATCCACCACAGCTGCCTCCAGCTCATTTGCACGCGGCAAGATGATTCCTTTAAACCCTTCCTTCCTTGCCTGCAAGGCGACAGGCAATGCACCACGCACCGGCATGATATGACCATCCAGCGACAACTCACCCATCATCATAAACTCGGGGAAACGTTGCGAAGGCATTTGACCCGAAGCCGCAAGGATGGCCAATGCAATCGGCAAGTCGTAACCAGATCCCTCCTTGCGGATATCAGCAGGAGCCAGATTAATCACCATCCTCATACCCGGCCACCGAAATCCGTTCACCTTCAGAGCGGCTTCTATCCGCGATTGACTTTCACGCACTGCGATATCCGGCAAGCCCGACCAGAAAGTTTTCGGTTGCCCCTGCGCAGCATGCACTTCAATGTTCACTGTTGTAGCATCCACTCCGATGATCGTAGCGGAAAATGTTTTCACCAGCTTAGAAGGTAATACCTCCTTGATGATGTACTCTTCGTTTTCTAATTCTTCCATGATTTCAGTTGCCTGCAGCACCGATAATCATAGCACAGCAATAATGATACTGTCGAAAGATTCACCGGTCCACAAAGCATTTTTAAATGCAGACTGCAATATTCTGAAATCACTGAAAAGATAGCCGTAATTAAACGCTTATATCCGTTCAACAACGGCTATGCCTCGTGGTTATATAAAAAGCAGAAGCCCCGAGTTTTACCTCAGGGCTTCATATTGGTTGTTGAAGGGAATAGACTCTTAGTAGAAGAATTTACGGTTAACAGCCTTCTCTGTGTTTTGCAGAATCACAAAGTAAACACCATGTGGCAACTGCTGATTCAGATTAACTGTATTTACTCCCGGAGTAGCAGCGATACCGTTTTGTTTGTACACTACACGACCTTCCATGTCTGTTAATACCAGATCCAATGGCATTTCGCTGTCGTAAACAAACTCAAC
>JAGOJO010000168.1 GCA_017995075.1 Bacteroidia bacterium
GTATTGAGATAGGCTGCACCCAAATTCGCGCGTACGCCATTTATCGCATTTACTGCAATGGCTACCTTCGCTTCGTCCTCTCGGACAAGTGTGCGTTCAAAGCCATTTGGAATTTCCAGGATAAGATCAACCCGATCGTGTTCTACATCTTCAAGAGCATCACTGTATCGTTCGTAAGACCCGGCAAGAACAAATGTTCCAGAGCTGCCTACTTTACGAATCATCTCCCTTGAATAGCTACTATGATCATGATCAATGATTCCGATGTTGACATTGCGTATTTCATAATCGGCCACCTGTGGTAATACGATGAGTTGTATAACCGGCATCATGAAGATCATACGCAGGATAGCCGGGTTCCGGAAAATTTGCCGGAATTCCTTTTGCAGTAAAAATTTCAGACTTCGCATATCAGGAGTTAGCTAAACGTATTTTATATTTCTTAACACTCAACATCAAAAAGAATGCGGTCATACCCGTTAAAATAAGCGCTTCCTTCCATATAACAGATAATCCAACGCCTTTTATCATCACTGATTTTACAATGAAGAAATACCACTTGGCTGGTACTAAATTCGACATTACGCGTAAGGGTATCGGCATGTTTTCAATAGGAAACATAAAACCACTTAGCATAAGCGTTGGAAGAAAAAGTCCCATCAGCGATATGAGCATCGCTACCTGCTGACTCGCAGTGATAGAGCTAATTAACATGCCAAGACTAAGACAAGTTAACGTAAACAACAAACTCAATGAAACCAACAATACAAGACTTCCCGCAATAGGAAGTCCAAGCAGAAAGACACTTAATAACAGAATACTGGCAATATTAATTGCTGATAAGAAGAAATAGGGAACACTCTTTGCAAAAATTACTAAAAGACGCGGTAATGGAGATACTAATAAAACCTCCATTGTACCGGTTTCCTTTTCTTTAACAATAGCAATGGAAGTCATCATCGTACAAACAAGCATCAACACCATCGCCATCACACCCGGTACAAAGTTATACGCCCCTTTGAGTTGCGGATTGTATAACATACGCACTTCCGGAGTAACGGTGTACGGAAGTTTTTTCCCTTGATTAAGATCTGTCTGAAAATCACCTGTTATGGCCTGTATATAGTTCGTTAATGTAGTTCCTGTATTTGGGTCACTGGCATCGGCGATGACCTGTACCGTCGATTTGTTCTTATGGCGAAGATCGTTCGCGAAGTTCTCGGGTATAACAATTACAAGTTTCACCTTGCCTCTTTTAAATGCAGCGTCGGCTTCATTGGCGCTTTGGAGGTTTTCCTCGATGTCGAAATACTGGCTTGCTTCTATGCGTTGTAGAAGTCGTACAGAAGCTTCATCGTGTGCCATATCCACCACAGCGATGCGGGAGTTCTTGATTTCGTTGGTGAGCGCGAAACCGAAAATAATGATCTGCATGATGGGCATGCCGAACAGGATGAACAGAGTTTTCTTATCACGCCATATGTGATACCATTCTTTCCGTACAAAGGCAATGAATTGTTCTTTCATGATGTCGTTTAATCAGCCTGACGTTGAGCGCCACGGGCAAGTGTAAGAAATACATCGTTCATATGATGCGTGTCGAATTGTTTACGCAGATTCGCAGGTGTATCAAGCGCAGCAATCTTCCCATCTACCATGATGGAAACACGGTTGCAGTATTCGGCTTCGTCCATATAGTGTGTAGTTACGAAGATTGTAGTACCGGAGGCGGCAGAAGCATACATCATCTCCCAGAATTCTCTTCGCGTGAGTGGATCTACTCCTCCGGTAGGTTCATCCAGAAATACAATAGCAGGATCATGAATAATTGCAATAGAAAAGGCCAGCTTCTGCTTCCATCCTAACGGCAACGACTTAACCAACTTATCGCGTTCCGGCGTGAGCTGCAGTTCATGCAATAACTTTTCGCTGCGTTCACGGATAGCTTTATCGCTGAGTCCGTAAATGCCTGCATAAAAGCGGATATTTTCAAATACAGTCAGATCATCATACAACGAAAACTTCTGACTCATATAGCCAATGTTTTTCTTGATCTCTTCCGGATGCCTGTTTACATCAAAGCCTGCCACAGTCGCTTCACCTGAAGTAGGTTTACTTAATCCGCAGAGCATCCGCATCGCAGTTGTCTTTCCTGCACCATTGGCTCCGAGAAAACCAAATATCTCACCCTTGCTCACTTCAAAAGTGATAGCATCAACAGCAGTGAAGTCGCCAAATCGCTTGGTGAGTTGTCGGGCGGTAATTGCAAAATCGTTCTTCATGCCTGGTGTTGTGTCATTGCGTAAATAAAACAATCTTCAATATCAGCAGGTACAGATAGAATTTCTTCGCTGCTTATTAATCCCAGCTGCTGCCGTACGTTCTCAAGGGAAACATTTTTCTGTTTCATTACAACATGATGGTATTCACCAAATGGATAAGCCAGTAAAACTTCTTCCCTGGCTTTAAGCTGATGTAGTAATAAATACATATTTTCCCCTTTCACTGCAAACAGTGGCTGTAGATATTTTCCGGTAATATTCGACGGTGAATCTACTTCCATAAATTTTCCGTCCTGCATCAGCGCAACCCGATCACATCGGGAAGCTTCATCCATATATGGAGTACTCACCAGAATGGTAATTCCCTGTTGTTTGAGTCGGTCCAACATCTCCCAGAACTCTTTTCGAGAAACTGCATCTACACCGGTTGTAGGTTCGTCGAGGAAAAGTACTTCTGGTTTATGAATTAGTGCACAGCAAAGGGCGAGCTTTTGCTTCATGCCTCCACTTAATTTTCCTGCGGGACGATCAGCAAAGGGAGCCAGTTGATCGTAAATGTCTTTGATGAGATAATAGTTGGCCTCCACTGTAGTTTTAAAAATAGTGGCGAAGAACTCCAGATTCTCACGAACACTCAAATCCTGATATAAAGAAAACTTGCCGGGCATATACCCCACGCGCTTACGAATCTCTTTGTAGTCGTTCACCACATCGAAACCATCTACAGTTGCTGTTCCTTCATCTGCTAAAATCAGTGTAGTGAGTAAACGTATCAAAGTCGTTTTACCTGCTCCATCCGGACCGATAAGTCCAAATAGTTCGCCTTTCCCCACACTGAATGAAACCGGTTTAAGCGCCTCCACCGACTGCTTACCATTCTGGTATGATTTTCGTAACTGCGTAACTGTTATAGCGGCAGACATGATCAGAATTTTACTTCACCGTACATTCCCACTTTCACAGAACCGTCGTTCTTCACCCGAATTTTTGTTGCATACACCAGGTGAGCACGTTCATCCTTGGTTTGAATCGTTTTTGGTGTGAACTCTGCCTTATCGCTGATCCAGGTAACTGTACCCTGCATCTCTTTATAATCATCCTTCCCGTTATCAATAAACACTTTCACCGTCTGTCCAATCTTCACCTGTGAAAACTGATCGCCGGAGATATATGCCCGAAGATCCATTATAGAGAGATCAGCAATTTTATATAATGCTTTTCCGGGTGCAGTTATCTCTCCTGCTTCGGCATAAGATGTTAACACGGTACCGGCCACCGGATTCATCACTTTCGTACGACTTAACTGATCATCAATCTGTGCTTTCCTTTTACTCAGTGGTGTCTGCTCACTTAAAACCGAACGATTCTGCGTACTGATCGC